>JBPCWX010000180.1:0-9559 GCA_051009095.1 Gammaproteobacteria bacterium
TATAGGAGACGGCATTTATATTGCCAATAATCAAGAAATTTTTTTTATGCTCGACCAACAGTGCAACATACTCGCGGAACAACGAAAAGGGCGGGTTGGTAGACACCACATCGGCTTGGCGCATCAATTCGATACATTCAGGGTTGCGAAAATCGCCGTCGCTCTGCAACGGTTTAATGCCAATCTCATCCGGGTCGGGGACGCGGTTGTTGTTGAGGTCGCCAGCGTATTCCAGATAAATGGCCTTCTCTGAATCGTGGCGGCTGAACATATCCGGACGCTGACTTTTATAACAGGTGGTTACCAGTTTTTTAAGCCGCAAATGTTCAAATTGGTAGGCGAAGTAATGAAAAAAATTGCTCACCCGCGGATCATCGCAGTTACAAAGCACCGTCTTGCCGCGAAAATGATGTTTGTAGTGCAACAACTCGCGTTCAATATCGGACAGTTGCGTGTAAAACTCATCTTTCTTGGCCACTTTGGCTTCGTTTAGATTTTTGTTTTGTGTGGTTTTTGCAGGCATTTCAGTTGTCATATTGAGATTAATAAACTTACGGCGATTATACTATGCAGATAAGACAAAACAAAATCATGCGGCAAAACGCCGTTTAATATAGTCCTCTAAAATGCCGATAAACTCCGCCGCAATGTTGTCGCCTTTTAGTGACAGTATTTTTTTGCCGTCCGCAAAAACCGGGGCGACGGGGTTTTCTCCACTGCCCGGTAATGAAATGCCAATGTCGGCATGTTGTGATTCGCCCGGGCCATTGACGATGCAGCCCATAACGGCAATGTTGAGGTTTTCCACGCCGCGATAATTTTGTTTCCACGTCGGCAGGCGTGCCGCAATGTGTGATTCCACTTCCGCCGCCAAGCGGCGAAAAAAATCGCTTTCAGTGCGCCCGCAACCCGGACATGCCGCCACTTGTGGTGAGAATGCCCGCAAATTTAATGATTGCAATAATTCACAGCACAAGCGCACTTCATCTTCACGCGCCCCGCCCGGCCGCGGCGTCAGCGAGGCGCGAATGGTGTCGCCGATGCCTTCCGCCAACAGGATCGCCAAAGCCGCGGAGGTCGCAGTGATGCCGCGCATTCCCATGCCCGCTTCGGTTAGCCCAAGGTGCAGGGCATAATCGGAAATTGCCGCCAAGTGCCGATAAACGGCTAATAAGTCGGGAATGCGGCTGGTTTTGCATGAAATAATAATTTGTTCCGCGGTCATGCCCAGCCGCTCCGCCGCCTGTGCCGATAATAATGCCGATTGACACAAGGCTTCGCGCATTACCGCGGCGGCATCTTGCGGCTGACTGCGGCGGGCGTTATCATCCATTAATTGCACCAGCAGCCCTTGCTCTAAACTGCCCCAATTCACGCCGATGCGCACCGGCTTGCCATGTTCCATGGCGACGCGAATCATCGCCGCAAACTGAGTGTCTTTTTTGTCGCCCCGCCCAACATTGCCGGGGTTGATGCGATATTTGGCCAAGGCGCGCGCACAGGCTGGATATTGGCTGAGCAATTTGTGACCGTTAAAATGAAAATCGCCAACCAAAGGGACGGCGATGCCCATATCATCCAATCGCGTGCGGACTTCGGGAGTTGCCTGCGCCGCTTTGGGGGTGTTGACGGTGATGCGGACTAATTCGGCACCGGCACGCGCCAGGGCGGCGCATTGTGCGGCGGTGGCGGCGGTGTTGGCGGTGTTGGTGTCGGTCATCGCCTGCACCGCCACTGGCGCGCCGCCGCCGATGCGGACCTGACCGCCGACTATGACTTGCCGCGATGGTCGCCGTGTTATGCTCATGCCCGCCGCAATGGTGCTTCGCCGCGCCATAGCCCCATGGTGCGCGCCTGCACCTCGCCCGCTAACTGTCCGCATGCCGCCAAAATATCATCGCCCCGAGTTTGGCGAATGGTGGTTATTATTCCCGCTTTGATTAAAATGCCGCGGAATTGTAAAACATCATGATGCGGCGATGGCAAAAAAGGCGCGTCCGGAAAAGTGTTAAAAGGGATGAGATTGACTTTGCAGCGAAGACCATGCACCAGATGAATCAGTTCGCGGGCGCACGTGATGCTGTCGTTGACGCCCGCCAACATGACATATTCCAACGTGATAAAAGCGCGCGGGCGGTTGTGGATATGGCGGCGGCACGCCTGCATAAGCATCGCCAGCGGATATTTGCGGTTGATGGGCATAATTTTATCGCGCAAAGAATCGGTGGGCGCGTGTAAGGATACCGCCAAAGATGTCGGCAGCGTCTCCGATAAACGCTCCATGGCCGGGACAATGCCGGCCGTGGACACCGTCACCCGCCGAGGGGGTAGGGCGTAGCCGTGCGGGTCGGTCATGATGCGCAATGCCGGCAAAACGGCGTCCAGGTTGAGCAAAGGCTCACCCATGCCCATCATGACCACATTGGTAATGCGCTGTCCCGCCGCAAGCAGCTGCGTGGCTTGACGTAATTGTCCGATAATTTCGGCGGTGGTGAGATTGCGGGCAAAACCCTGCTTGCCGGTGAGACAAAAACGGCACGCCAAAGCGCAGCCGGCTTGTGATGAAATGCACAAAGTAAGACGGTTGGCAGCCGGGATTAATACCGCCTCGATGCTGGCGGTGCCGTCAAGGGCAAACAGTAATTTGCGCACGCCATCGCTGGCGGTGTTGTCGGCGGCAAGCGGCAGGTCGGGGCAGGTGGTGGCGGCAAGCAGGCGCGCGCGCAAGGGTTTGGGCAGGTCGGCAAAAATATCGGGCGGGTTTTGCGCGGCTTGGTGTAGCCGCCGAAAAACTTGCGTGGCACGATAGGCTTTCTCTCCCTGCTCTTGAAAAAAGTCGGCCAGGGCGGCGCGGTCATCGTTGAGTAAGTTTCGCAACTGCGCGCTCCGCTCAGGTTTAGTTTTGAGGAAAGAAAAACGCCGTTTCCGCTTGTGCGGTGGTCGGCGAATCGGAGCCGTGCACGGCGTTGGTTTCCACATTGTCCGCAAAGTCGGCGCGAATGGTGCCGGCGGCGGCTTGGGCTGGGTCGGTTGCGCCCATCAGTTCGCGATTGCGGGCAATGGCGTTGTCGCCTTCTAAAATCATCACCAGCACCGGGCCCGAGGTCATAAAATTTAGCAGGCTGTCATAAAAAGGGCGCTCTTTATGCACGGCATAAAATTCGCCCGCTTGCTGCTGCGACAGGGTGAGCATTTGCGCCGCGGCGATTTTTAATCCCGCTTCTTCAAAGCGCGAAATAATGGCGCCGATTTTGTTTTTGCGGACGGCGTCCGGTTTGATAATGGAAAGGGTTTGCTCGCTCATGTTGATTCCTTGATGATAAGATAAAAGAGCATTTTATCATGGCACAAAATTTTTGTGTACAGCGGCATGATCGGCGGCGGTGGTCTTATAATCCATTAATAAGATGATGCGCTTGGCGATTATATTATTGTCGGCAGTGATGATGTTTTTGCCGTTTTATGCGGCCGCCGATTCTGTGCCGTCACGCGGTGAGGTGCTGGCCTTGGCTTGCGTTTCTTGTCATCATGCGGCGGTGCGACCGCTGGCGGGGCGCCATGATATTGCCTCATATATGCGGGCGGTGCGGGCGGAGCGGCTTGCGGCGATAATAATGAATCGCATTGCCACCGGTTATGATGATGCCGAGATTGACGCCATCGCCGATTATTTTGCCTCCTTGTCGCCATGAGTATGGATCGCGCGCGTCGCTTGTTTTGCCGCGGGGTGTTATTGACGGCGGCGTTTCCGTCCATTCGCCCCCGTGCCTCTGCGCGCGGCGTGGTGGTGGTGGGCGGTGGCTTTGGCGGTGCCACAGCGGCTAATTATCTGCGGCGATTTAGCCCGCAAACCCCGGTTACGCTGATAGAGAAAAATGCGGTTTATTACACTTGTCCGCTGAGCAATTTTGTGGTCGCCAACATAATGGGGATGCGGGCTTTGCAACGCGATTATCGCGCCTTGGCCGCCGCCGGGGTGCGCATTATTCACGCCTCGGCACAGCGGGTCGGCGGCGGTCAGGTGATGCTAAAGGATGGGGCGACAGTGCCATATGCGCGCGCCTTGGTGGCTCCGGGCATTGATTTTTTGCCCGATGCGATGCCCGGTTATAGTGCAGCGGATGCGGGACGCATTCCTCATGCTTGGCGGGCGGGCGCGCAGACGCAGATTTTGCGCCGTCAATTATTGGCCATGCCCGATGGCGGGGTGGTGGTTATCATACCGCCTGATAATCCCTATCGCTGCCCGCCCGCGCCATATGAAAGGGTGAGTTTAATCGCGCATTATTTGCGCCGGCATAAACCCAAGAGCAAAATTTTGATTTTGGACAGCAAAGAAAATTTTTCCACGCAAACGCTTTTTGTTAACGGGTGGGAAAAATTATATCGCGGCATGATTGAATGGCGCAGTGCCGAAGCCGGCGGTTTGGTGGAAAGTTTGGATCTTGACCAGATGCGCATAGAAACGGAGTTTGGCGAAGAAAAAGGGGAGGTGATTAATTATATTCCACCGCAGCAGGCGGGGCGGGTCGCACGCGAATCGGGGCTGACTGATGACAGTGGCTGGTGTCCGATTGACGCCATTACATTTGAATCTGCACAGGTGCGCGGTGTCCATGTAATCGGCGATGCGGCACGGGCGGCAAAAATGCCCAAGTCCGCTTTTGCCGCCAATAATCAAGGCAAGGCAGCGGCGGCAGCCATGGTCGCCTTGATGCGTGGTGAGTCGGCGGCGGCGGTGCCGCTGGTGAATGCGTGTTATAGTTTTATCGCTCCCGATTATGCTGTTTCGGTGGCGGGTGTGTATCGGGGTGAAGGGCAGCGGATGCTCCCCGTGGCAAACGCCGGAGGAGTGAGTCCCGCCGATGTTTCCGCCGCTTTTCGCCGACAAGAAAGCAAGCAGGCATATCAGGCACATCAGGCTATCATAGCGGATTCTTTTGGCTAAGGTCGCCATTTATTTGGGCGGGTTAATTTTATCCTGCGGTAAAAAAACATTCAGCAGCGAGCTTGTTTTATATTCTCAATCAATCATAATTTATAATCTGGGCTGCATTCTGAGATATTGCGAATCGCTTCCACCGACTCGCCAACATATGCGCGGTCTTTATTGACAATGGCGCGTTCTATGGAATATAAGGCGGCGGGAAGGTTTTCTTGAAAAGTGGGCCAAATTTCGTCTTCTGGTAATTGAAAGTAGGGATAGCTTTTTGGCCGCAATTCAAAAGTGTAGCTGGGAATTTCGAAAACCGCATATATCCAATCTTGTGAATTTCCATTGGCGGCATACAATCCCGCACCGCTTTCGGCGGCTCTGTAATCTTCGCCGTGTACATCTTTAATAAACGCCGCCATGGTTACCGCAATGCCGTTTATATATTCATATTCGGGCGGGTTGAGCGTCTCTAAGTTTTCATAGCCGGGCGTGCCTGCTTCTGTCCCCCATCCCCATGGATATAAAATAAGTTGGCTATAATTGTGATATGAAATAACCATGTTGGGTGAGGATAGGCTATACATCAGCCGACAAACCGCCTGTGTTTCTGGCTCTGAATTTGCCGCTACACCGCGATAAGTATCGCTGGACGAGTTGCCGCTGGAGCCGCCATTGTTCAAGTCGCCCCATTTATAACTGTGGTTGCGGTTTAAGTCTACGCCAAATGTGCCATCGCCATTATCGCGCATGTTTTTGCGCCACCAGCGGTCAATTTTAGCGTATTCCCGCCCATCGGGATTGACCGCCGGCACCACCCACACTTCCGCGCCCGCCAATAATTTGCGCGGTGATAAGTCATATGTAAGGCCCTCTGCGGTGAGTGTTTTAGATTCATTGTCAAAGGCGGCGGTAATCAGATATTCCCCTAACATATGGACAAAATTATAGGATATCCATTCGCGCGCATGATAACCGCCAAACATCACGGCTTGCACTTTTTCCTCAGCAGCGACACTAATGTCGGTAATTTTCAGCGCGGCGATATTGCGTCCCTCGATGGATTCGCCGATGACGGTAAAGGATGCGTATTGCGGGTATATTTCCGCCAACGCTCGCATTTGCGCCTCTATTTCTGGTGATGAATAATAGGTCTCCGTAAAATCTAACAATTCGGAGATATTGACTGTGGCTGCCGCAGTTGCTTTGTGCGGAGGCGAGACACTATCCGACACTTCCACCAGGAGTGGGTAAATGCCCAACATCAAGGCATCCGATTGCGCCGATAAAATGCCGCTGGCGGCATCAATAATAAAATATTCCGCCTCATTGCCGGCGACGATGGCAAATGTTTTTGCGCCGATACCGCCGCTGGCGATGAAAGTATGCAAATTCACCCCCCCCACCAGATTAGCGGATAAGGGCGGCGCATCCGCCAACAATAAAGGCGGCGGCATTTCCACAATCTCCACAATCGCCAAGGCGGTCGCTTCATCGTTTATCTCATCAATAACTTTTACCGATAAAGTGTAAATTCCCACCGTTGCGCTCGCGCGCAAAGATAAAACACCGCTGGCGGGGTCAAGTGTAAAATAATCTGCATTGCCGGCGATGACGGTGTAAGTTTTTGTTCCCGTGCCACCTCTGGCGGCGAATGTGTGCAAACTTACTTCGCTCCCGGCAATGGCATATAATCGCGGCGCATCTGATAACGATAAACTTAATATCGCCACGGTCAAAACTGCGCTTGCCGTCAAATTCGTATATTGAGGATTGAGCAAATTAAACTGGTCTTCCACAAAAACAGTCGCAATAAGTGTTTGCTGTTTATCCGCAAGCAAAGATAATACGCCGCTTTGTGCGTCGATGCCAAAAACATCACCCGCACTGTTCACCCGCCATTCCGCCCGCACTTGAATATTATTCACCTTAAGCGTCATCAATATGACCTGGTTGTTTTCTGCTTGCACTTGCAGTGGGGTTTTAATGGATAAACCGCCGCCGTCCGCCAAGGCGTTGGGCAGCAATATAAAAATCCCCGCTGATAATGCAAATAAGAGAAACCTAATCATATCGGCTTTTATGAAATTGGGCAAATGCCAAGGGTTGAATGTGCCACCATTTGCGGCGGGGCATATTTTGCCGCATGATAAAACCGCGCGATTAAAACGCTTGCCAATAATGGGCAATTATGGCTGTGCAATAAAATGCCAATCGATCTCGGCTGCCGTCAGCAGGTCAATTTGCTCATCATTGGCAAAGGCGGTGTAACTGCCGCTGCGACTGCGCGGATTGGCAAGGTCCAGGTGCATCATCATAATTTGCAAGGCTTGCTCTTTGCCGCTGGGCGTGATGATAATCTGGCGTGCCACCCAATCTTGCGGCTGCGGCGATTCCAATCGGTCCGCCAAGGTTGATGCGGCGGCTTTTTCCCGCGTGCTGCGAATAAGCACATATGCCGGCGAATCGCGTGGTTCACGCACCACCACATCGCCGATCGTGGCAATCATTTCCGCAGCACAGGGACACCGCAGTTTATAAAACTGTGGTGCGGCTTCTTGTGCGCTTGCCGATAGAGACAGCGCACATAATAACAGCAGGGGGATTTGTTTCATGTTCATAGTTTATCATTTTCTGTAGTTTGGGCTGCATTCCGATATGTCGCGAGTCGCCTCCACCGAATCGCCAGCATATTCGCGATCTTTATTGGCAATGGCGCGTTCTATGGAATATAAGGCGGCGGGAAGGTTTTCTTCAAAAGTAGGCCAAATTTCGCTTTCTGGTAAGACAAAGCCCGCAAGACCAAGGTTACCCGCTGGGGGCAGCTCAAAGGTGTAGCTGGGAATTTGGAAAACCGCATATGCCCAATCATCTGACGCTCCGTTGGCGCCATACAATCCAGCGCCAGATTCGGCGGCATCGTAAACTTTGTCGTGCACATCTTTAATCATTATTGACATGGTTACCGCAATGCCGTGCATATATTCATATTCTGGCGGGTTGAGGGTCTCTAAGTTTTCATAGCCGGGCGTGCTTGCTTCGGACCCCCAGCCCCATGGGTGCAGGATAAGCTGGCCATAATTATGATATGAAATAACCATGTTGGGGGAGGATAAGTTATACATCAGACGACAAACCGCCTGCGTCTCTGGCTCTGAATTTGCCGCTACACCGCGATAAGTTATGTCGTTCGTATTGCTGCTGGAGCCGCCATTTTTCAATTCGCCCCATTTATAACTGTGATTGCGGTTTAGATCCACGCCGAACGTGCCATCGCCATTATCGCGCATGTTTTTGCGCCAAAAACGGTTAGTTTTAGTGTATTCCCGCCCATCGGGATTGACCGCCGGCACCACCCACACTTCCGCACCCGCCAATAAGGTGAGCGGCGATAAGTTATATGTAACGCCTTCTGCGGTGAGTGTTTTAGATTCATCTGAGGCGGCGGCGGTAATCAGATATTCCCCTAACATATGGACAAAATTATAGGCTATCCATTCGCGCGCATGATAACCGCCCAACATCACGGCCTGCACTTTTTCCTCAGCAGCGACAGTATGGTCGGTGATTTTCAGCGCGGCGATATTGCGTCCCTCGATGGATTTGCCGATGACGGTAAAAGTGGCATATCGCGGATATTTTTCCGCCAGCACCCGCATTTGCGCCTCTATTTCTGGCGATGAATAATAGGTTTTCGTAAAATCTAATAGGGCGATGTCGTCGACGTCGACGGTGCCGCCGTAAGTGGCTTCAACCGGGCTGGATAAAGTAACGGTTCCCGCTACGGTTCCCGCTACGGTAGCGAGGCGGTATGAATACAAAATGTTTACTGTCGCCGAGGTGTCTGTATAGGGGCTGGTGGTCAGGGTGGCGATGAGCATTTCATCATCTGATGATATGCCGGGCTGGCGGTATAAATAATACGAGTCCACGTGGCTTAGCGCCTGCCAAACCACGGTAATGCCGTCATCGCCGGGGGTTAGCGATTCAATCTGCAAGCGGGATATATTGACCGTCGCTACCGCCGTTGCTTGGTGGGGCGGCAAGGCGCGATCCGACACTTCCACCAGAAGCGTGTAATCGCCCAATAGCAAAGCGTCTGACTCGACGGAGAAAATGCCGCTGGCTACATCAACAATAAAATATCCCGCCTCATTGCCGCTGATGATGGCAAATGTTTTTGCCCCGCCGCCACCGCTGACGGTGAAAGTATGCAGACTCAGCGCTATCGCCGGATAAGTTGACAAGGGCGGTGCATCTGCCACAGATAACGGGGACACCACTTCCACTATCACCGAGACGGTTGCCTGGTTCACCGCATCCATAACTTCCACCGATAAAGTGTAAAACCCTAACGGTGCGGCGGCCAAAGTCAAAGTGCCGCTGGCGGGGTCAAGCGTAAAATAATCATCCGTATTGCCGGCGATGATGGTGTATGTTTTTATGCCCATGCCGCCGCTGGCGGTGAAAGTGTGCAAATTGACTTCTTCGCTCATAACCGCATAAAGTGTTGGCGGATTCGCCAAATATAAAGACAACACTTCCACCGTCGCCAAGGCTTCTGCCATATTATTCAGTTCGTCCGTCGCCTGTATTGACAAAGTGTAAATTCCCACCATTGCGGAG
>JBPCWX010000181.1:0-6065 GCA_051009095.1 Gammaproteobacteria bacterium
TCCGACACTCCGGCCGGCAAATCCACCCGCTTTAAGCGCACATCCAAAACTTCCACACCAAAATCCGCCGCTCCCTCCGTCGCCCGCTCACGCATAATCCGCATAACTTCATCGCGCTCACCGGTCACCACATTTTTTACGGTGCGCTTGCCAATTTCGTCCCGCAAACCGCGGTTGATAATGTCCAACAGCCGCCCTACCGCCTGCGCCTCGCTGCCGGCCAGCCGCTCATAAAATTTCGCCGCGTCAATAATGCGCCATTTGATGAATGAATCCACCAGCACATTTTCTTTCTCGGCAGTGATAAAACGGTCAGGGTCTTCCGTGTCAATAGTCAGCACCCGCGAATCAAACAACAGCAGATTGTGCCAGGGCGCCTTGACATACAAACCCGGTGCCCTTTTGACCGATTTAATTTCACCAAACTGCAACACCAAAGCGCTTTGCCACGGATAGACAATAAACAGCGACATGGCGATGAGTATCACCAGCGCCAGCAATGCGGCGGCAACCACTCCCAAAGAACGCACGGAAGAACTTTTCATCGCGCCTGTTGCAGGGTTTCCGCACCTTGGTCAGTGGCGTCCCGCAAACGTTTCTTTAATTCATCCAGCGTTAGCGGTGCTGCAGAAGGCGCCGCAGATGCAGAGGGTGCATGAGACGGTGCTGCCGCCGCCCCCGCTTGCATAATCCGATCCAGCGGCAAATAGAGCAAATTGCCGGTGTCTTTCTGGTCAATCAAAACTTTGTTGGCGCGCGCCATAACTTCCTCCATTGTTTCCAAATACAAGCGGCGCCGGGTAACTTCGGGTGCTTTGACGTATTCTTCGGCAACCAGCAAAAAACGCTCGGTATCACCATTAGCACGGGCAATGGAGCTTTGCCGATAGGCTTCAGCATCCTCCAACAGCCGTGCCATTTGCCCCTGCGCGCGCGGCAAAATATCGTTAGCATATGCTTTGCCTTCATTAACTTTGCGGTCGCGGTCTTTGCGGGCGCGTATTGCATCTTCAAAAGCATCTTGCACCTGGTCGGGCGGCTGAGCATTTTGCACCGCCACTTCGCGCACTTGAATGCCGGTTTTATAGCGATCCAAAATATCCTGCATGGTTTGCTTGGTCTCGCTGGCAACAGATTCGCGCCCTTCATACAGCACAAAATCTATTTGGTTTTTGCCCACTACTTCACGCATAGCGGTTTCAGCGACTTGCTTGACCACATCTTCGGCGCGGACATTGGCAAAACGGTTTTCAAATAAGAATCTTTCGGGATCATTGAGCGCGTATTGCACCACAAATTGCAAGTCAATAATATTTAAATCACCGGTGAGCATGAGCGACTCACGCGGATTTTTGCGCTTGGTGTCATTGCGAAAGCCAACTTCCACGCGGCGAATCTCGGACAGATTAACAATGCGATAATCTTCAATAAGGGGAATATGCCAAGCCAAACCCGGCGTTTTGATGCCGCTGGGTGTGCCCAAGCGAAACATCACCGCACGTTCGGCGGCGTCCACAGTAAAAAACCCCGCCAAGGCCCAAAGCAGAAGCAAAACCGCACTAGCCAGCGAAATAATATAGCGCAAAGGCGGCAGGGAAAAACTATCCGGCGGCTCGCCATTGCCGCCCCCGCCGGGCATTCGCTGCGCCGGGCGTTTGCCGCCGCCATTCACACGCTTAACAAAGCGGCGCAATAACTCATCAATGTCGGGCAGTTGCTGGGAAAAAAATCTCATTCGCTTAAGTATAACACATGTTTGTGTCGCCGTGCCACTTGTGTCAGTGCATCCCGCAACACCGACACACCGTCGCCGCGACGACCAGATAACCAAATTGTGCGAATTGTACCACAAGAAGTGCGTTTATATTGCACTGCTAAGCCAACTTTGTCAATTTTATTAAATACCGTCAGCCGTTCTCCGGTGGCGCCGATGGCGTCCAAGGTGTCGCCAACCATGTCCAGCTGTGCGTCACAGTCGGCACGGGAAGCATCGGCAACCAAAATCACCACATCACTGGCCGCCGCCTCCTGCAAGGTGGCGCGAAAGCCGGCAAGCAACTCATGCGGCAGCTTGCGGATAAAACCGACAGTGTCGGCAACAACCACTTGCTCGCCATCGGCAAACATCCGCCGCGCCGTTGATTCCAGCGTATCAAATAAACGGTCATTGGCCGGCGCACCGGCGCGGGTAAGCGCGTTAAACAAAGTGGATTTACCGGCGTTAGTGTGTCCCACCAAAGCCACGCTGAGAGCGCCGCCGCGCGCCCGTTGCCGCCGTGCCAGCACATTACGCGCGCTCATTTTTTCAATCTGCAGTTCTAACCGTTTGCTTCGCTGAGCCAGCAAGCGACGGTCAATTTCAAGCTGCTTTTCACCCGGGCCACCGCGCACACCAATACCTCCACGCTGCCGCTCCAAATGCGACCAGCGGCCAGCCAACCGCCCCATTTGTCGCCGACAACGTGCCAATTCCACCTGCAATTTGCTTTCCCCGGTTTTAGCGCGAACCCCAAAAATATTCAAAATAAGATCCGTGCGGTCAATGACCGGCAATTTCCAGTTTTTTTCCAAATTGCGCGCTTGCACAGAAGATAAATCCGCCCCCACAATAATCTGCCGTGCCGCAAAATCTTCGGCCAGTTGCTTACACCCATCGATTGCCCCGCTGTTCAAATAAGTCGCCGCATTAGGTCTCCGCAATTTCACTGTTTTCACTGCCGCCCCAAAATATCCCGCCGCTGCCGCCAACTCGCTGAGTTCCTCACTTTCTTCGCGGGCGTCAACACCCGCCGCAGTCGCCACCACCAGCAAAGCGCGATTCTCAGGATGTGGCATAGGGATTGTCTTCGCTGCGCAATTCCACCCGCAGCGGCACACCGGTCACCGCAAGCTGCCGCGCCATAGCAGCCGCCAAATAACGGCGATAGTCATCGGCAATGCGCCGCACTCCGCCGCCATGAATAACCACCCGCAAAGGCTCTTTACCGCCTTGATGCGCATAACGCAATTTGGGGCGAATACCGCCGACATACGGGGGCGGATTTTGTCGCACCGCAGCCGTCAGCGCACGATTTAGCGCTGCCGTAGAAAAATTTTTGCCCGCGCATTGCACCGCCTTGGCAGCCGCCCGCAACATTGCCCCAGCCGGCAAAGCACCGAGGGCGGACACGGCAAAAGACGGCGCACTAAAACCCAGCGGCAATTCTTCCACCAACCGCCGTAAAGCCGCAGTGCGCTGGGCACGAGAAAGCAAATCGCTTTTATTGCCCACCACCACCGCAGCGCAACCGGCAACCGCAGCCAATGATGCGATGCGCTTGTCTTGATGGGTCGCCCCCACTGATAAATCAGCCACCAAAAAAACCACCCGTGCCTGCTGCATTGCTTGCCGCGCCGCCGCCACGCTCAGTTTTTCCCGTTCCTCTTGCGCCCGCCGCCGCCTCATCCCCGCGGTATCAATAAAACAAAACACCCCATGCCGCGATGAGAACGGCGCATAAATATTATCCCGCGTGGTCCCCGGCACCGGCGTCACCACGGCACGCTCGGTGCTGAGAAAATTATTAAGCAAGGTCGATTTACCCACATTGGGCCTGCCCACAATCGCCAATGGCAAAATGGTACGGTCTGCCGTATCGCTAACAACACCGTCATCTTGGGGCAAAGCCGCCTCATTGTCAGCCCACTGCGCCAGCCGTTGTTTGACCGCAGCCAAGCCGCTGCCACGCAAGGCCGACACCGGTAATAAATCTTCCTGAAACTGATAAAAATCGCCACATGACAATGCCTCAGTTAGCCCCTCCGCTTTATTGACTAATAATAACCGCCGCCTAGATGGATACTCTCGCCGCAACCAAGACAACAGCTCAGAATCACCAGACCGCCAACCGGTGCGGGCATCCACCATCATCAACAGCACATCGGCCAAACGTACCGCGGCGGCAGCTTGTCGCATCGCCAATGCCGTCCACCCATCTTCTTCGCCGTGCATGCCGCCGGTGTCAATTAATCGCACGCGACAATCAGGCGCAACGGTGATAGTTTCTTCCAGCCAATCCAAAGTTATCCCCGGCGCCGCCCCCACCAACGCCGCCGGCCGCCCCACCATTTTATTAAAAAAACGCGATTTGCCCACATTGGGGCGCCCCACCAAAACCGCCGTCAATGTTTTCAAAATAAAAACTGCGCCCGAAAAACGCCGCCCGCCAGCGTCGCCCCCAACGCCCCGTCAATCCCTATGGCTTGCAAAAAAATAATTTCGTCATCCGTGTTTATGGTCGACAACAGCCGCCCATCATCCGCCGCCAGTGCCGCCAAAACACCGTCGGCAAAACCAACCAGCACCGCACCGCGCACAAATGCCACCGTTTTGGCGGTTATTAATTTTTGCTCCCACAACACGGCGCCGCTGCGTGTGTCAAAAACCGTTAATTCACCCGCCGCATCCACTGCCGCCAGACGCGTCCCAAGTTCATCCAACGCCACCCGCCGCAACGCCGAAAAGGGCTTCCGCCAAAGAATTTCGCCACTGTCAGCGCTGATGCAGCCGACATGTCCCTGATAGCCCGCGGCGCAAACCACCCCACCGCGCACGGCCGGCGCAGTCATATCCAAAATCTTCGCCATTGCATCGGCACTGCGCACAAAAGACAGTTTTACCTCCCACACCACTTTACCGCTGCTTTGTTCCAAAGCAGTAATTTCACCGCCGCCGCCACCCATATAAATCGCTCCCGATTCCACCGGCGCAGAATCCACCGGCGTTCGCAGCGGCGACGGTGGGGGCGACACATAGCGCCACAGCAACTCCCCCCGCTGCGCCGAATACGCGCTCAGACGACCGTCCTGTCCCAAGGCAAAAACACTCCCGCTGCGCACCAGCGGCGAGGCAATAACGCGGCTTTGCAAGTCGTGCTGCCACAAGGCATTACCCGCATAATCAAAAGCCAACAATACGCCATTTTCATCGGCGACAGCAACCACATCATCACTGCAACCCGTGCCTCCGGTAATAACACCGTCTTCAAGCGCGGCAAACATCGACGACATATCATCACCGTTGGCTGCGTTCAATATAAAAATTTCGCCGTCTTCATTTACCGCGCACACCATCTCAGCGCTTATCGCTGGCCGCAGCAATGATGACACATCGCCAATTTCACGGTTCCAAACGATTTCCAATTCTCCCCGTGCGTTCGCGGACAACGGTGGCAAAGTTGATTTCGCTGACGGCGCACCGCCGCAGGAGGCCAGCAGCAAAGCGGATAACAATATCAGCGGGAATAAATACACAGCACGCATTTTATAAAGAATTTTAACCCTATTCATCATCCACCCGACACCGTTTATAGTCAACAAAACTAAATTGCAATCCTCCCGTTCCATGACCTTTTTCACGGTAGTTTTCGCGCCATTCCGCCGATATTGGCGGCAAAAACACATCACCGTCAAAATCCGCATCAACCTCCGTCAAATACAAGTGAGACGCAGCCGTCATGGTTTGGGCGTATATTTCACCGCCGCCGATGACAAAAACTTCTTCCGCATCGCCGGCGGCATGCCACGCCGCCGATAAAGAATCAACCGCCACCAATGAGGCAGAGGGGCGAAAATCGGGACGGCGGGTAATGACAATATTCAACCGCCCGGGCAAAATTTTACCGATAGAACAAAATGTTTTGCGTCCCATGACCACCGGTTTGCCCATGGTTAATTGCTTGAATCTTTTTAAGTCCTCTGGCAAGTGCCAAGGCATCCGATTGCCGGCGCCGATGACCCGATTGCGGGACACCGCCGCAATAATAGATATTTTCATTTTCTACACCGCCACCGGCGCAGCAATGGGTGCCGCCGCCACATAATTATTCAAAGCAATATCCTCAGCACAAAAATCAAACACGCTTTTTGTCGGCGCCAAAGACACCGTCGGCAAAGCCTTCGGCAGCCGCGATAATTGTGTTTTTGCCTGCTCCAGATGATTCACATACAAATGCAAATCGCCAAAAGTGTGGATAAACTCACCGACTTGCAAACCCGATGTTTGCGCCATCATCTGCGTTAGCAAA
>JBPCWX010000182.1:0-11427 GCA_051009095.1 Gammaproteobacteria bacterium
AACAAACGTACCGGATCTTCCAAAGCATCTTTTACCGCCACCAAAAATAATACCGCCTCGCGCCCGTCAATAATGCGATGGTCATATGACAACGCCAGATAATTTATCGGGCGAATCACCACCTCGCCGTTTTCCGCCACCGGACGAGGCTTGGTCGCATGAATGCCCATAATCGCACTTTGCGGCGGGTTGATAATCGGCGTGGATAGCATGGAGCCAAATACCCCGCCGTTGGTGATGGAAAAAGTGCCGCCGCTAATTTCTTCCATGGTCAGCGCACCCGTTTGCGCCCGCTTGCCAAAATCGGCAATGGTTTGCTCAATCGCCGCCAATGATAACCGCTCCGCATTCCGCACAATCGGCACCACCAAACCGCGCGGCGTGCCCACGGCCACGCCAATGTCATAATACTCGTGATACACCATGTCGCTGCCGTCAACCGCCGCATTAATAATCGGGTATTGCTGCAAAGCGTGGATGGCGGCTTTGACAAAAAAGGACATAAAACCTAATTTGACGCCGTGCTTTTGGGCAAATTGGTCGCGATAAGCGGTGCGGACATCAATTACCGCCTGCATATTCACTTCGTTAAAAGTGGTCAGCGAGGCGGTGTCGTTTTGCGACTGCATCAGCCGTTCGGCAATGCGGGCGCGCAATTTGCTCATCGCCACGCGCTGCTCAACACGGCTGCCGCCGCCCGCCATCGCACTCAGCACATCGCCTTTGGTGATGCGCCCGCCTTTGCCGCTGCCCGCCAAATCCGCCAGATTAACGCCTTGTTCGGCGGCTATTTTTTTTGCCGAGGGCGCCGCCGTTTGTTCGGGTTGCGCGGGCAGAGACGCTTGTTCGGATGGGCTTGTGTCGGGCTTGGGAGACGGAGCGGTGTCGCTTGGGGCGGTGTCGGCGGGGACGACGCTGTCGTCAATAGCCGCCAAAGGCTCGCCACTGCTGACGGCATCGCCGCTGGCTTTGTGTATTTTGGCAAGCACGCCAGCCACGGGTGAGGGAACTTCCAAGGCAATTTTATCGGTTTCCACCACCACCAGCAAGTCGCCTTCTTGGACGGCATCGCCCGGCTTTTTTTGCCATTCGCCTAACGATGCTTCCGCTACCGATTCGGATAATTCGGGGATTTTTACTTCAATCATATCAGACTCCTAAGGTGGTTAAAGGTTTGTGTCTACCACAGATTCTAAGTCAAGCGCAGCATCGATGACTTCTTGCTGCTGCTGCTTGTGTAGGTCGCCATAGCCCGCCGCAGTGGATGCCGCCGAGGGACGCAAAGCGCATGTAAGCACTTGCGGCGGGCGCAAATAGCGGCGCAAATAATGTTGGATGCGATGCCATGCGCCTTGATTGCACGGCTCTTCTTGGCACCATACCACATGCTTGGCGTTTTTATATTTGGCCAATTCCGCCGCAACCTGCTTGTGCGGAAAAGGATATAACTGCTCCAAACGGATAAGGGCGACATTTTTAATTTTTCGCTCACGACGCGCGGCGAGCAATTCATAATAAATTTTGCCGGCGCAAAAAACTAATCGTTTGACGGCCGCCGGCCTGAGGTCGTCTATTTCGCTCAGCACCGGCCAAAAACGCCCGGCGGCAATGTCTTGCAAAGATGATGTCGCCAAGGGGTGGCGCAGCAGGCTTTTGGGGGTGATGACAATCAGCGGAAAACGCAAAGACCGCATCATTTGCCGCAACAAGAGATGACACATTTGGGCGGGTGTGGTCGGCGTGCAAACCTGCATATTGTATTCGGCGCATAATTGTAAATAACGCTCGATCCGCGCTGAGGAATGTTCGGGACCTTGCCCTTCATAACCATGCGGCAGAAGCATCACCAAATTGCAATAACGCCCCCATTTGGCTTCGCCGGAGGATAAAAATTGGTCAATGACAACTTGCGCGCCATTGGCAAAATCGCCAAATTGCGCCTCCCACACCACCAAGCGATTGGGGTCGGTGGTGGCATAACCGTATTCAAAACCCAATACCGCCTCTTCGGATAAAATGGAATCAATCACCAAAAAATCGGGCTGCTCAGGGAACAAATTGCGCAGTGGCACAAAAGCGCCGCCGTCTCGTTTGTTGCGCTTTTGGTCGTGCCACACCGCATGGCGGTGAGCAAAAGTGCCGCGCCCGCAGTCTTGTCCCGACAAGCGCACACCATAACCGGCGTCCACCAGCAGGGCGTAGCCAAGAGTCTCCGCCATGCCCCAGTCTAATGGTCTTTTGCCGGCCGCCATATCAGCGCGGGCGGCGACTAATTTTTTGAGCTGAGGATGGGGTGAAAAATTGTCGGGTAAGGTGGACAATTTTTGCGCCAGCGTTTTTATTTTCTTAATCGGTATGGCTTTGGGCGGCGCCCAATCCCAGTTTTTTTCGGGGGATTCGAATTTTTTCCAATCAACAAATAAATTAACCGATGAGGGTGCGGCATCGGGGTTGGTGGATTCGCCGGCCTCTAAGCGCGAGCGGCATAGTTTGGTGATTTCTTTAATTTCCGCTTCGCTCAATGTGCCTTCTTCTTGCAGTTGGCGGGCATATAGGGCGGGGGCGCCGGGATGTTTGGTGATTTTTTGATACATGAAAGGCTGCGTCATAAACGGCTCGTCTTGTTCATTGTGTCCGTGCCGCCGAAAGCAAACCAAGTCCAAGATCACATCTTCGCCAAATTCTTGCCGATAATCCAAGGCGGTTTCCACGGCGTAAACCGCACTTTCTATATCATCTCCGTGCAGGTGAAAAATAGGGGATTCAATCATTTTGGCGACGTCGGTGCAAAAGAAAGTGGAGCGCGCATCATCGGGGGTGGAAGTGGTAAAACCGATTTGGTTGTTGATGACAATATTAATGGTGCCACCGGTTTTGAAGCCGCGCACTTGCGACAGGTTAAGGGTTTCCATGACCACGCCTTGACCAGCAAAAGCGGCGTCACCGTGGATGATAATCGGCAAAACTTGATGGCGGTGGGTGTCGCCGCGGCGGTCTTGGCGGGCGCGCACCGAGCCTTCCACCACTGGGTTAACAATCTCTAAGTGCGATGGATTAAACGCCAAAGCGAGGTGCATTTCTTTGCCGTTGACGCGATAGGCGCTGGAAAAACCCATATGATATTTAACATCGCCAGAACCGCTGACCGCTTTGTGCTTGCCTTCAAATTCCAAAAACAATTCGGATGGTTTTTTGCCCAGCGTGTTGATAAGCACATTAATTCGCCCGCGATGCGCCATGCCGATAACAACTTCTTTGGTGTCTTTGGCGATGGCGGCGGCGAGCAGAGCGTCCAACATAGGAATAAGCGTGTCGCCGCCTTCCAAGGAAAACCGTTTCTGGCCGACATAGCGGGTGTGGAGGTGTTTTTCCAGCAATTCGGCGGCCATCAGTCGTTCCAATATCCGATATTTGCGCTCTTTGGAAAAAGCCGGACGCGGCGATTCAATGCGGTTGCGCAGCCAAGCGCGGCGGTTGCGGCGGCTGATGTGGGTGAGTTCCACCACCATGGAGCCACAGTAGGCTTTTTTGAGGCTGGCGATAATATCGCGCAACGTGGCACGCCCGCCCAAACCGACAATAGTCGTTTCAAACGTATCATCCAAGTCGGCGTCGCTCAATCCGTAGGCTTGATGTTGCAGTTCGGGGTGGGTGGGATGGTCATAATGCAGCGGGTTGATGTTGGCAGCACGCGCACCCAAAAAGCGATATTGGCTGATTAGGCGGTCGACGCTGATTTGCCGCGTGTCGGCGGAGTTGGTCGGCGGCGGCAAGTGGGCGCGCGCGGCGATGGCGGCGGCAATATCGTGATAGTGCGGCAAGTCTCCATGGGGAGCAAGCTCTGCGAAAATACGCCGCCAAGAATCAGGGACGCTGTCAGGCGCTTCGGCAAACCGCTCGTATAATTCTTCGACAAAAGGAGCGTTGCCGCCAAAAAAAGCGCCGCTTTTTTTTAATCTCTGATAATCCGACATAGTCCTATCCTTTTTCGTTTATGCGTTAGTGCAATTTTTGATTATAAAGCAAAACGGTAAAAAGATAGATCTGTGGTTTTATCAGAGTTCATAGATGCCCTGATCACATTCTAATAACGCGGCCATTGTTGCTGGTGGTGCGCTTGCCGTTTTTTACGGCCAACTGACCGTTCACCAATACATGGCGGATGCCCACCGGAAAGCGACCGGGGTTTTTTACGGTGGTGCGGTCGCGCAATTTTTGATATGAAAACACCGTAATATCAGCAAAGCATCCTTTGCTTAATTTGCCGCGGTTTTTTATGCCCAAGCGAGAAGCCGGCAACTGCGTAAGGCGGCGCACCCCTTCTTCAAGAGTCATTAATTTCATATCGCGCACATAGCGTTGTAAAAACCGTGCGCTCCAGCCATACACGCTTGGCGAAAGCAACCGCTCCTTTCTGGTGGTCGTGATGCCATCGGAAATGATAACGCAATCCGACTCGGGTAAGACGGTCTTATTGTCCTCCTCGGTAAAATTGCGGCCGATCCAGGTTAAATCCAATATATTTTCCCCTTCTTCCGCCAACAGGTCAAAAATCATGTCCATGACATCTTTTTTGCCGCGCTGCTTGGCAATTTCGGCCAGGCTCATTCCCGCATAATGGGGGTTTTTGCCAGAACTAAAAATAAAAATATCCCGCCAGCGCCCGGCTGGCACCAACTGCCAAATCGGCATGGGATTGAAGCGCATAGCTTCTCGCTCTTTAACGCGGCGCAGGCGCTTGCGCAACTGATTAATGCCACCGTCAAAAGCCCACAGCGGCAGCATAGCAGCCACTCGCGTGGGCGACCAAATATGCGGAATCATGTCAAAAGCAACATCCAATCCATCCCGCTTGGACCAATCCACCATCTCCATGGTGTGTGCCATGGCATGACGAGGCGCCCCATATTTGGTGACAATGTGAGAAATTTGCAAACGCGCCCCAGAGATACGGGCGCAAGCCAAGGCCTCGCCAAAACCCATTTCATAATATAAATCACGGTTGCGCACGTGGGTGGTATACAGTGCGCCGCGTTTGCTGGCGGCCTTGCACAATTCTGTAATTTCTTCGGCTCTGGCGGCTTTGCCCGGGTTATATTCCAAGCCAGTGGAAAAACCAATAGCCCCCTGCTCGATGGATTCATCAAGCAATTTATGCATCGCCACGGTTTCATCATCTGTCGCCGGCCGTGGCTCCCCGCGCATAACGGCGTGGCGCAAAGTGGAATGTCCCACAAAAGAGGCTACATTAACACCGATGTCGCATTTTTCCAAGCGCGATAAATAACCGTCCATGGTGCTCCAATCAATATGAATGGATTCTTCGTGTCCCAGCGTCAAATCTTTGGGCGATTCGGCCCTGCCAACCGGGGCGCAACTATGGCCGCAATTACCGACCACCTCAAAAGTGACTCCCTGCATGACTTGGCTTTCGGCACTGCCGTGTGCCAGCAAAGAAAAATCGGAGTGGGTGTGAATGTCAACAAAACCGGGAGCGACAACCAATCCTTCTGCGTTTATCCGCTCATTGCTTTTGGCGTTTTGCAAATTGCCTATGGTGGCAATTTTGTCACCGCGCACGCCAATGTCAGCGTGCCGTGCCGCTTTACCGCCGCCGTCAACAACAAGACCTTTTTCGATGATAGTGTCAAACATTTGTTTCTCCAGATGGTGATTTTAAGAAATACTCTCGCCAAAAACCAAATTGGGCAAAAAAAGCACCCATTCAGAAAAGAAGGCAAGAGAAGCAATGATAACAATATAAGGCAATAATAATGGTAGCACACCTATGGAAATTTGTTCAATGGAAACGCGGGCTAATTTGGAAGCAATAAATAAATTACCTCCTATGGGAGGCGTAAGAAAGCCAACTTCGCACGCCATCACAGTAAATATGCCAAATAGTACTGGATCAACGCCGAGCGCAGTAACCACCGGCAGCATGACCGCAGTGAAAATGACAATTTGCGCGATCGATTCCAGCCACATGCCCACAAATATATACAAAATGCCGATAAGAATCATAACCAGTGCGGGATTGTCGCCTAAGCGCGCAAAAATCTCGCCAGTTGCTTCGGGGATGTCGTAAATCGTCGTTAACTGACCAAAAGCCTTGGTGAAAGCAAGAATGAAAAGGGTGGAGCCAATGATGATGGCCGTAAATCGCAGCGACGCCAAAAGCCCCGCCAAAGTCAGCCCCCGATAAATAAAGACGCCCACAAACAGACCATAAAACACCGCCACCGCTGCAGCCTCCGACGGCGTGAAAACTCCGCCATAAATTCCGCCTAAAATAATGACCGGAGCAGCCAAAGCCCATTTGCCATCCCACAATGCCTGCATGAGCGGCAGCCATGAGAATTTTTCCCCTTTGCCGCCATAATCATTGGCTTTGCAAATGCCATAAGTAACCACAATGAGCAATAGACCAATGACAATGCCGGGGATAATGCCAGCCAAAAACAGGCGAGGAATGGAAGTGTCTGAAACCAAGGCATAGATGACCAGCAAATTGCTTGGCGGAATCATACTGCCCAACGCGCCAGCAGCAGCAGCCACCGCACCGGCAAAACGCGGCTTGTATTTTTCTTTGAGCATGGCGGGAATGGTGATGGAACCAATGGCGGCGGTGGTGGCCGGGCTGGAGCCAGACAGCGCAGAAAAAAACATGCAGGAAACTACGGTGACCAGCCCGATCCCGCCTTTGTAAGCACCGACCAACCGTTGTGAAATTTCAATCAGACGGATGGACATGCCGCCTTTTTCCATGAATTGCCCGGCCAGAACAAACAGCGGAATGGTGGTGAGTGGGAATGGCTCAAAAGCAGTGTATGCTGATTGCGCCATCAAGGCCAAAGGAATATCGGCAAACAATAAGCCAACCGCAACCGCCATGCCAGCGGCAAACGGTATCGGCACGCCGACGGCCATGGCCAAAATAAAAACAGCAGACATCCAAATGGCACCGTTCATATGGGTAGCCCTTTGGCGCCGCCCTTAATCCATCGCCAATACACTTGTATCAGCCGCACTATCATCAACAAAATGCTCAATGGCACAAGCGACTGCGGCCATCTTTGTTCAATGCCAAGACCCGGCGAGACATACACGGTGTCAAACAAAAAATTGACATAAACCGCGCTTTGCCAAAATACCAGTGCCAAAAAAAGCAGCCACAATAAATCGGCGGTAATCACCATGATTTGACGCGGTATGGACGGCAGCAAGTTATATACCAGACCAACGCGGATATGCGCACGCTCACGAACAGCCAAACAAGCGCCAAAATACACGGCCCCGATCATGCCATAAACGGCAATCTCTTCCGCCCATGGTGCGGCGGAAGAGAACACATAGCGCAACACCACTTGCAACATGACACTGCAAGCCATGGCACACAGACAAATGCCGCAAACAACCTCTTCCAGCTTGCGGTCAATAAAACGCAGGGCAGCTTTTAGGTTGCCCATGCGTTATGGCCTCTTGAGAACGGCGGCGATTATTGGGTGCCGCGAATTTCTTCCACCAATACGCGAAATTCGGGGCCTTTGCTGGCAAGCCACTCATCCTGCAATTTTTGCGAAGCGGCAACAAACTCATCGCGGCGAGGATAAGTTATCTTCATTTTGCCTTCGTTGGCGAGGAATTTATGAACATCCTCGATTTGTTTAACCATCACTTGCCGGTATTCCAGGTCAGTTTTTCGCCCTGCTTGACGCAACCCTTCCTGCTGTGCGAGTGATAATTTTTTCATGCCTCGGTCGCTGGCAAACAATGGCGCAAAAGCGGCGAAATGTTCCAAAATCGCCAAATTTTTCGCAATTTCATAAAACTTCATAGTTTTAATAAAAGTGGTGCCGTTGTCGCCTCCTTGCACCGTGCCGGTTTGCAATGCCGGGGGAGTC
Source organism: Gammaproteobacteria bacterium (assembly GCA_051009095.1). GTDB lineage: Bacteria > Pseudomonadota > Gammaproteobacteria > Tethybacterales > Persebacteraceae > Doriopsillibacter. Next base: position 7,905 of record JBPCWX010000182.1, read on the forward strand.
TCTGACCATGGCAAAGGAATGGGAGACGCGCCAAACGCTTGGAAAGTATCGATCATGACCTCATTTTTGGGCACCCTGATTTTTATGCCGGCCATGTCCGCCATGCTATTGATAGGGCGCACCGTGTTGTAAAAATCGCGGTATACAATGTTGCCCCAGGAGAGGATATGCACGTTGGTTGTTTTCTCAAACTTATCGCGAAACTTGGTGCCAACCGAACCGTCCAAGACGCGATAGCCATGGTCGCGATTGTAAAAAATGTAAGGCAAGACAAAAGCATCCCACAAAGGATAGTGCGGCGATATATTATTGCCAGTGATGATCGACATGTCCACGGTCCCTAATTGCAAGGCCTTAAAGGCCTCATCTTCGGTTATCAGTGAGGCACAGCAGCGAGGTTTAATGGTAATGCCGTCAACCATCTCTTCGGCATATTTCTTAAACAGCGAGGTGAAAATACCGTAAGTACTGTCTTCACTGCCGGCGTAGGCAATGTTAATGACAATATTTTCTTCTGCCCGCACCGGCGTTGTTATGACGGAACACACCATCGCGCAAACTGTGAGCAAGTGCACCAATTTCTTAATACTGCGACCAATACCACCGCCCAAAGTGTTGCGGCACTGTGAAAAAATGAATGGCTGAGACTGTTTCATTGTTGATCCTCCATGAGTATTATAAAAAAACAACTGATAAATTAATCTATCATAAAAATATACTATCATAAAAATATAAAAACACGACCAGATTGCGCACCCTCTTATTTTGCCATTTTACAGGGTGGGTAAATCATATGGGCGGTGTTTATGTTCACAGTGCTACAAGATCATAATCATTATATTTGGTGTAATCGTATTTTTTTGCTACAATGCGGATTTTTATGCAAATGTACTCACGCCAAATGCCATGAATGTTATTGAACAATTGAATCAAGAAGAAATTGCCCGCTTGGGCAAAAGTCCGCCGCTTTTTGCCGCTGGCGACACGGTCGTCGTGCGCACCTATGTTTTTGACGGCAATACGCGGCGGATTCAGTCTTTTGAAGGAATGGTTATTGCCCGCCGCAAACGCGGGGTAAACGAGTCTTTCATTGTCCGCCGCACTTCTTCGGGTGTGGCCATGGAGCGCACGTTCCAAACCTATTCGCCGCTGATTGAAAGCATTAAAATTGTGCGCCATGGCGATGTGCGCCGCGCCAAACTGTATTATTTGCGCGAACGTAGCGGTAAATCAGCACGTATTCGCGAAAAATTGGGCGCGAAAAAAACAACCAAACCCCGCTAACAAACAGCTTTGTGTCTCGCGTGACACTTTCTGGCCATAAATATTTGGCATGGTAAAAATATTGGCGGTGAAACAGTGAAATTGGCGAAAGTGTAATATGCGTGATATGGCGACCAATGAAACACGGGGCATGGCTTGGGGATTTTTGGGCGTTGCCGCTTTTGGTTTGACTTTACCGGTCACTCGTTTTGTGGTGGGGCATATTGAGCCGATTTTGCTGGCATTGTCGCGTTCATCATTGGCCGGCATTGTGGCGGTGATGATTTTGCTTGTCAGCAGAGAGCGTTTACCGGCACGGCGGCATTGGTTGCCCTTAGCGGTGGTGGCATTGGGAGTGGTATTTGGCTTTCCTATTTTTGCGACGTTGGCGATGCAAACTGCGCCCGCTTCTCACGGCGGCGTAGTCTTGGGCGCTTTGCCCATGGCGACTGCCGCGGTATCTGTGGTCATTGCCGGGGAGCGGCCAGGTTGGGGGTTTTGGCTTTCCGCCGCAGTCGGCGGAGCATTGGTGGCGGTATATTCATGGCGCGATAGCGATGCGGTGTGGCGCCTTGGCGACATTTATTTATTGTTTGCGGTTATATCCGCTGCGGTGGGCTATGCGGTGGGCGGCAAAATAGCGAAAGAATTGGGCGGCTGGCAGGTGATTTGCTGGGCCTTGGCGCTGTCTTTGCCTTTTGCTTGCGCCTTGGTGATATGGGCAAACAGCGGACATATGTGGCAGCATCCGTCGTCAGTGTGGGGTGGTTTTTTGTATTTGGCGCTGGTGAGTCAGTTGTTGGGTTTTTTTTGGTGGAACAAAGGTTTAGCATTGGGCGGGGTGTCGCGGGTGAGTCAAACAATGTTATTGCAACCGCTCATTACATTGTTTGCTTCGTGGCTGTTGCTGGGAGAAAAACTCAGCGCGAACACGGCGATTTTTGCGGTGCTGATTATCGGTGCCGTGGCACTTAATAAACAAACGGCGATTCGGCAGCGCGGGCAAAAGTGATTTTTGGCAGCCGTCAAATTGCATGGTTAATTTTAGCCGTCCAATTTCAGCACCACCCAAAGCGAAGTATTAAATCAAAAAGGCAACCGGGATGTTGTGCCGATAAATTGTCAAAGGATGGCAATGACCAAGCCGTGTTTATTTGCCTTAGGCGGTTTTAATTTCTTGCCGCGACAATTCCGCATTCATCTTTTCACGCATCTTAAACTTTTGCGGCTTGCCGGTGATGGTCATCGGAAACTCTTGCACAAAGCGAATGTGGTGCGGAATTTTATAATGCGCGATTTGCCCGCGGCAAAAATCTTTCACTTCTTCCGCCGTCATTTCTTCGCCCGGCTTGATCATTAGCCAAGCGCATAATTCTTCACCATATTTTTTATCCGGCGTGCCGAACACTTGCGCCCCGATAATTTTAGGGTGGCGAAATAAATATTCCTCAATCTCGCGCGGATAAATATTTTCGCCGCCGCGAATCACCATGTCTTTGACCCGCCCAACAATGTTGCAATAACCATCGCGGTCCACCACCGCCAAATCACCACTGTGCATCCAGCCGTCAGAATCAATGACCGTTGCGGTTTTTTCCTCGTCGCCCCAATAACCGCGCATTACCAGATAACCGCGGGCGCACAATTCTCCGCGTTCCCCCAGCGGCACAATTTTGTTATTTTGGTCGACAATTTTTACTTCCACATGTGGCTGCACCTGCCCCACAGTGGCCACCCGTTTTTCCAAAGGCGTGTCTACGGCGCTTTGGAATGATACCGGGCTGGTCTCGGTCATGCCGTAAGCAATGGTTATCTCGGACATATTCATTTTGTCCTGCACTTGCCGCATGACTTCAATCGGGCACGGCGAACCCGCCATAATGCCGGTGCGCAAAGAGGAGAAATCTGTCGCCGCAAAATTTTCATCTTCCAGCATGGCAACAAACATTGTCGGCACGCCATGCAGTGCCGTGCACCGCTCTTTCGCCACTGCTGCCAACGTCGCTTGGGGCTCAAAACCGGGGGCTGGAAAAATCATCGCCGCCCCGGCCGACAAGCACGCCAAATTGCCCAAGACCATGCCAAAACAATGATACAGCGGCACCGGAATGCACAGCCGGTCGGATTCATCCAAACGCATGGCGGCGGCGATAAAGCGCGCATTGTTAATAATATTGACATGGGTTAATGTCGCCCCTTTGGGAAAGCCGGTGGTGCCGCTGGTGAATTGAATGTTAATGGCGTCATCGGGCGACAGGGA
>JBPCWX010000183.1:0-18089 GCA_051009095.1 Gammaproteobacteria bacterium
TGGCGTTGACATACACGCGCGGCAAGTCCGATTGATAATGCGCCCGCCCCCATTGCCACCAGTTGTTTTTGTCAAAGGCGCGGATGCGGCGCAAGCTGAGAGCGTTTTTGTGCCGCCGTAAAAAAGGATGATTGAGGTTATAAATCATCTTGCGGGTTTTGCCGGTGGCGGCAGTTTGCGAATATACAAAATCGCGGTTGCCGTGACGGTCGCTGGTAAAAACCGCGTCCATGCCACTAACGGCGCCAACCTTGACAAAAAACACATCGCCAAAAGGGACGGTGTAGTCGGCTTGGGCGAAAACAATTTGCCCCTGATGAATGATAAATTTTTGCCGTCCGTTGTTGGTGCGGCGCGAAAAATCACCTTTTACAAATCGCCAAATGGCGCAGTTTGGTGTCGCCTCGGCAAAAATTTTGGCATCGCCCAAGTCAATAAAATCGGTGATGGTGCCGCAGTCATAAAGCAGCTGATTCAATTTAACAGCAGCGGTTGCCTTGATAAAATCGCGCGGCGTGATGAATATCATTTCACCGTTGGGGCGCAGATGATGCAGGCATTTGGCGATGAAGAAAAGATACAGATTACTGCGGCGGTCAAACAGCGACAAGTCCAGTTTTTGCCGAGTTGCGCGGGAGATGTCCTGATGACGCACATATGGCGGGTTGCCGATGATGGTGTCAAACTTTTGCCGCATTGGATAGTCGAAAAAATCCAAGCACCGCGCGCCGCAGCGGGCGGCATATGACGGGTCAATTTCTATGCCGATGGCGGTGTCGCCCAAGGCGCGCAAAAATGCGCCATCGCCCGCCGCCGGCTCCAAAACCCGCCCAAAGTTTTGGCGCATCGCCAACATTTGTTCGGTGATAAAAGACGGCGTGAACACTTGCCCCAAGCGGCGGATGTTGCTCATTGCTCACTCTGGGCGCGTTATGTTTCGGCATAAAATGATGCCGTCCAATCATCAGGCGGCATCATGGCATCTTACCAAGTTACGGCGCCATCGCTGGCACTGCCGACCAATTTGGCGTATTTTGCCTGTACCCCGCTGAGGGTTTGTGTTGGCTGCCGCCATGCCGCCCGCCGCCGTAATAATTCCTCCTCGGCAATGTGCAGGGTTAGCAGTCGCGAGTCGCCGTCAATGGTGATGGAATCGCCTTCCTGTATCAGCGCGATATTGCCGCCCGCCGCCGCCTCGGGCGCAACATGACCGACCACCAATCCATAGGTGCCGCCCGAAAATCTGCCGTCTGTAATCAATCCCACGCTGTCGCCCAAGCCTTGACCGATAATCGCCGACGTCGGAGCCAACATCTCGCGCATCCCAGGGCCGCCTTTGGGCCCTTCATAACGAATGACCACCACATCGCCCGCTTTGATGCCGCTTGCCAAAATCGCCGCCAATGCCGCTTCTTCCGAATCGAACACCCGCGCCGGCCCAGTGTGACAGCGGTTTTTGACGCCTGAAATTTTTGCGACACTGCCTTCCTCCGCCAAATTGCCAAACAATACCGCCAAATGACCATCGGCATAAATCGGGGCGGCTAAGGAATGAATAACCTCTTGAGCGGGCGGCGGCTCATCGGCAACATCGGCCAGAGTCTCGGCAATGGTCTGACCGCTGATGGTCATGCAGTCGCCGTGCAGCAAACCGCCATTGAGCAAAATTTTCATCACTTGCGGGATGCCGCCGACTCGGTGCAAGTCCACCGTCACATATCGTCCCGATGGTTTTAAGTCGCAGATGACCGGCGTGCGGGCGCGCACTTTCTCAAAATCAGCCAACGTTAAATTGACTTCCGCCTCCCGCGCAATCGCCATCAGATGCAAAACGGCGTTGGTGGAACCGCCCACCGCCATCACCACGGCAATGGCATTTTCAAAAGCCTCTTTGCTCATAATGTCGCGCGGGCGCAAACCTCGTTTGATGGCGCCCAGCAGGACGCGCGCCGACTCTGCGGCGCTGTGGGCTTTTTCCTCATCCGGAGCGGCCATGGTGGAAGAGCCGGGCAAACTCATGCCCAAAGCCTCAAACGCCGATGACATGGTGTTGGCGGTGAACATGCCGCCGCAGGAGCCCACACTCGGACAGGCTTTTTTTTCAATGGCGATAAAATCATCATCGGGCAGCTTGCCGGCGGCATGTTTGCCCACCGCCTCGAAGACGCTGACAATCGTCAGGTCTTCTCCTTGGTGGTGGCCGGGCTTGATGGTGCCGCCATAAACATAAATTGACGGCACATTGACGCGGGCGATGGCCATCATGCCGCCGGGCATGTTTTTGTCGCAGCCGCCGATGACCAGGACGCCGTCCATTTGCTGACCATTGACCACGGCGTCAATGGAATCGGCAATGACTTCGCGCGAGATAAGCGAATATTTCATGCCCGGGGTGCCCATGGAGATACCGTCCGAAATGGTGATGGTGCCAAATGTTTGCGGCATCCCGCCGGCGTCTCGCATGGCTTGTTCGGCGCTGTCGGCGAGGACATTGAGGCCGGCATTGCATGGGGTAATGGTGGAATGGGCGTTGGCGATGCCCACAATGGGTTTGTCAAAATCGCCGTCTCCAAAGCCCACGGCGCGCAGCATGGCGCGATTGGGCGCGCGGGCGGGACCGGCGGTGGTGATGGAACTTCTTTTGTTGGACATGGGACACCTCCAAATTGCTAAAATCTTGTCATTATAACCGTTTGCCTAAATGAATGCGTCGCCAAGGCGTAGACTCGCGAATGAGAATCTATCAGAGATTCTTATCCCCCGCAAGTGCTTTGGCATTTGCATCCCTTAAAATCTCTTGTTGCAATTCATAATGGAATCTGCAAGCGTTTGGGAATGAGATTAATAAATGATTATTCGCCGCCCAATTTTGTGGGTGGGCAAAATTTTTGGGTTGGGTGAGTATAATATCGCCATGAACAAGAAAAAGAATAACGGCGCCATTATTCCGATCGAAACCTCTACGGGTTTGGTGGCGTTGGCGCAAGCCAAAGTGCTGATTAAGACCACACAAGACATTTTGGACGCGCGAAAAGCGGCACTTGCTGTTGGTGATTCTTGGATAGATGAATTAATTGCATGGGCGAATGAGAATAATATCTCTGAGGAGCAATTCCCAAGGGATAGGGAAGAAATTGTGAATTTGACTGCATTGGATTTACAAGAAAACAACCTCACCAAACTGCCTGAATCTATTGGGCATCTGCACAATCTCACTGAATTGAGTTTATGGAGAAATAATCCCACCGAATTGCCCGAATCTATCGGACAACTTCACAATCTGACTGAATTGCATTTAGGGGGAAATAACCTCACCAAACTGCCCGAATCTATCGGGCAACTGCACAATCTGGCTAAATTGAATGTATGGGATAATAGCCTCACCGAATTACCCGAATCTATCGGACAACTGCACAACCTGACTAAATTGGATTTATGGGGAAATAACCTCACCAAACTGCCCGAATCTATCGGACAACTGCACAATCTGACTACATTGCGTTTATGGGGAAGTAACCACGCTAAACTGCCCGAATCTATCGGACAACTAGACAATCTGACTACATTGGATTTAAGGGACAATAACCTCACCGAATTGCCCGAATTTATCGGGCATCTGCACAATCTGACTACATTGTATTTAGGGGGAAATAACCTCACCGAATTGCCCGAATTTATCGGACACCTGCACAACCTGACTGCATTGGAATTAAGGGGAAATAACATTAACCAACTGCCCGAATCTATCGGACAACTTCGCAATCTGACCGCATTGTATTTAGGGGAAAATAACCTCACCGAATTGCCCGAATTTATCGGGCATCTGCACAATCTGACTACATTGTATTTAGGGGGAAATCTCCTCACCAAACTGCCCGAATTTATCGGACATCTGCACAACCTGACTGAATTGAACTTAGAGGAAAATCTCCTCACCAAACTGCCCGAATCTATCGGACAACTGCACAACCTGACTACATTGTTTTTATGGGGAAATAACCTCACCAAACTGCCCGAATCTATCAGACAACTGCACAATCTGGCTACATTGGATTTACGCAATAACCCCATCAAAAAAATACCCCCAGAATTAGCACACTTAAACAATACCGTAGAGTGGGATTTGCCATGGGAATAACCAACAAACATGTTTCATAACCACCTTGAAATTTTGCACTTTAGTGGTATAATATCACCATGAATGAGAATAATAACCATACAACTATTCTGACCAAAATCTCTGCGGGCTTGGCCGCATTGGCAAAAAGGCTGATTAATAAGGCTTTGGCGGCATTAGTCAACATGATAGTTAAAATAGTAGAAAGCGACCCGCAAAAGGCGGCACTTGCTATTAATGACACTCGGATAGGTGAATTAATTGCGTGGGCGAATGAGAATAATATTTCTAAGAATCAATTTCCAAGAAATAGGAAAAAAATTGTGAACCTAAATGAATTGGATTTACAAGAAAATAACCTCACCCAACTGCCCGAATCTATCGGACACCTGCATAACCTGACAGGATTGCGTTTACAAAAAAATAACCTCACCAAACTGCCTGAATCTATCGGACACCTGCATAATCTGACTAGATTGCGTTTACAAGAAAATAACCTCACTGAACTGCCCGAATCTATCGGACATCTACACAATTTGGCTCTATTGAATTTAGGAAAAAATAGCCTCACCAAACTGCCCCAATCTATAGGGCACTTGCACGATCTGAATGTTTTGAATTTAGGAGGAAATAATCTCACTGAACTGCCTCAATCTATCGGACAACTGCAGGATTTGACCGCATTGAATTTAGACAGCAATAACCTCACCGAACTGCCTGGATTTATCGGACAACTGCACAATATGGTTATGTTGCTTTTAGGAGGAAATAACCTCACCAAACTGCCTGAATCTATTGGGCAACTCCACAACCTGACTACATTGTTTTTATGGGGAAATAACCTCACCAAACTGCCCGAATCTATCGGGCAACTCCACAATCTGACTACATTAATTTTATACAAAAATAACCTCACCAAACTGCCCGAATCTATCGGACAGCTGCGCAATCTAACTGTATTGGATTTAGAGAATAATCCCATCAAAAAATTACCGCCAGAATTAGCACACCTAAACAGTATCGTAAAATGGGAACAGGAATAACCAACAAACATGCTTCATAACCACCTTGAAATTTTGCGCAATGCCTTATCTTTGGGCGATGAGGATATTATTGCTCTGCAAACCCGCAAAATGGCGGCGTTGGCGGAGGAAACACCGTCGCTTGCCGAGCTTACCGAATTGCTACAAAGCCAGCAATATGCCGCCGCCGTCCGCTGGCTCAATGATTATCAAAAACAACATGCCGCCATCGCCACATATACCGACCCCGAAATTGACGCCCTAAAATTGGAACTGCGCGCCGTGGAACAGGAATTAGTCACCCTGACCACCCAAAAAGAAGAATATGTGCAAACCTTGGATGAGTTTAACGCGCTCTATTACGCCCATTGCGGCGAACTGGTAGGGCAGATTTTGTGGCTCAAACTGGCGGCGGCAAAAAAAGCCCCCCAACCCCAACAGCAGGAGCAACAAGCCTTTGATGATTTTCAGCAAGCGCATCAGCAAGCCAAAAAACCGCCGCCCGAACTCAGCGCAGAAGACCGTAGCGAACTCAAAAAGATGTATCGCCGAGCGTGTCAGCTTTGTCATCCCGATATGTTGGCGGAAAAAGACAAGGCGCGCGGCACCAAACAATTTCAAGAATTAGACGCGGCGTATAAGCAAAACAACATCACCGCCGTGCGGGAGATATTATCCGCTTTGCAGTCGGGGCGCGATTTTGCCGGGGCGGCGGACTCCTTGCAGGAAAAAGAAGCCCTCACCCGCCAAATTACCGCCAACCGACAAAAAATCGCCACCCTCAAAAAAGAGGTTGCGGCGTTGCTGGTGGATGAGGATTTGCAGAATATTCTGGCCATCAAAGATTGGCAGGCCCATTTTGCCGCCGTCCGCAAAGACTTGCAAGCCGAATTGCAAAGGCTGCAAAAGGAAGCGAAATAACCCGCCCAAAACCCCGCGCGCCATCCGCATGATTAACCCAAATTACCCTCCATCGCTACTGCTTTTATAAGGCAAAAGGTTGTTGCTCTATTGTCAAACACCGCTATACAAATAATGTGGTCGGCGGGGCGCGAAACTTGGGCGGATGAATAATTGCAAGCGGACGGTTTGTTGGCGTAAATCCCCCAATTACTTCTAAGCATAATCGGTGATATTAATCCCGCCGCCAATCGGCAAATAATCTCCGCAAGGCCTGCCCCGCATGTTCAGCCCGCATAAAAGCCTCGCCAATTAAGAAAGCGTCTGCACCGGCATCATATAAACGGGCGGCATCGGCAAAACTGTGTATGCCGCTTTCAGCAACGGTTAAACATGACGGCACCGCCGCGCGCGCCTGCGGGAGCAATGTTTCCGCTGTTTGTAAAGATAACTCAAAAGTATGCAAATTGCGATTGTTGATGCCAATCAGCGCATCCGCCACCAGCAAAGCGGCACGCAACTCTTCCGCATTGTGTGATTCTGTCAGCACCGCCATGCCCATTTTTTGCGCCGCTTGCGCCATGGCTTGCATATCCGCCAATGACAAAGCGGCAGCAATCAGCAAAACCGCATCCGCTCCCAAAGCTCGCGATTCATAAATCTGCCATTCCTCCAGCATAAAATCTTTTCGCAACACCGGCAACTCACAAGCGGCGCGCGCCGCCGATAAATGCGTTGCATCGCCGCCAAAATGCGGCGCATCAGTCAAGACCGACAAACAAGTTGCCCCTCCCTCAGCGTATTGCGTTGCCAAATCTGCTGCGTCAAAATCCGCCCGCAACAATCCTTTGCTGGGGCTTCGGCGTTTAATTTCTGCGATAATCGGTGGGCGATTTTCTGCTTTTGCTTTTTGCAAAGCGGCGGCAAAATCGCGCGGTGGTGGTGCGGAGACGGCGCGTTGAACCAATGCTGATAATGATAATTGCTTTTTCCGAGCGGCTACTTCGCGGCGTTTATCCGCAAGAATTTGCCGCAAAAAAACAGGCGCGTTCAAACTATTGTCCTCTATTTTCGGCAAATCTTTTCCAGCGATTTGCCCTTGGCCAATTCGTCCACCACCTTGTCCAAATAACGCACTTGCTGGGTGAGCGGATTGGTAATTTCTTCCACCCGATAGCCGCAGATAATGCCCGTAATAAGTGTGGCATTGGGATTCAGGTTTGCCTGAGCAAAGAAAATCTCAAACGTACTCTTTTCCCCAATGTGCTTTTTTATATCCGCTTGGGAGTATCCCGTGAGCCAGTGTATGACGGCATGTAATTCTTCTTCCGAGCGCCCCTTTTTCACCACTTTGGCAACATAATGGGGATAGACGGACGCAAATATCATTTGCGCGATGCGCGTATCGTGGTAGGAGGTGGAAGACATGTCGTTCTAATGAAAAAACCTGTGCGGCATTATAGTAGACAAAGAATCGCCCGCATAGTTGCCAGCATCTGCGAATCTACGAATGTGATGCCGCAACAACATCTTCCACTTTTTTCTCTGCCGCCCCGCTGTCTATGGCTTTTGCCGCTTGCTGAACACCATCCGCCAAATCTGCCGCCACATCCGCAACCAACAAAGCGGCTGCGGCATTAAGCAATACAATATCGCGTGCCGCACCCTGCTCACCCGCAAAAATACGGCGAATCAGTGCCGCCGATTCTGCCGGCGAAGACACCCGCAAAGAATCAAGAGATGATGTGGCTAAGCCGGCATCCGCCGGCGTTATCGTCCGCCGCACAATCGCGCCATCGGCAGTGAGTTCGGCAATATCCGTTTCGCCGGCAATGGTGATTTCATCTAAGCCGCCGCCATGCACCACCAGCGCTCTTTTGGCTCCGCAAGCGGCTAATGTTTGTGCATATGGGGTAAGCCATTGCGCATCAAAAACGCCAACCAGCTGCCGCCGTATTCCCGCCGGATTCGCCAAAGGTCCCAGTAAATTAAACATAGTGCGGATGCCCAATTCTTTTCGCACCGGAGCAGCATGACGCATGGCCGGGTGATGATTGGGGGCAAACATAAAGCCTAATTTGGTTTGTTGAATCATCGCCGCCAAATGTGTCGGCGATACATCTAACGGTATCCCTAATTCTGTCAGCACATCGGAACTGCCGGAGGCACCAGACATGGCGCGATTACCGTGCTTGGCAATGCGCACCCCGGCAGCGGCGGCAACAAAAGCGGCGGCAGTGGATATATTAAATAACCCGGCGCCATCGCCGCCAGTGCCGCATACATCCACGGCACCATCATCATTTAGTGGCACCGGCGTCATCATCTCGCGCATGACGCCCACTGCCGCCGCTAATTCGGCGGGTGTTTCGCCTTTGATTTTCATGGCCACCAAAAAGCCTGCGGTTTGCGCCGGCGTCCAGTCGCCGCTAAGAATGCCGCGCAAAGCGGTGGCGGTTTCCTCAGCGGATAAATCATGCCCAGCGATAGCCAGCGTTAGTAATGATGAATAATTGTTTGTCATAATCTTTTTATTCTACCACAGAAAAATGCTTGCCGAAAAATGCACCGTAATATACTTTCAGCCGTTGCCTCAGCAGTGGCAAACCCGCCCCATTTGACTTGCCTATCGCTAAAAGCCCAGCAACGTATATTTAACTTCCGTGTATTCATCGATGCCGTGCGTACCACCTTCGCGACCGATGCCAGATTGCTTGACGCCGCCAAAAGGCGCGACTTCGCTGGAAATAATGCCTTCATTGACGCCAACAATGCCGGCTTCCAAAGCCTCCGAAACACGCATAACACGCCCCAAATCACGCGAACATAAATAAGCAGATAAACCATAAATTGTTTCATTGGCACGGCGAATGACTTCATCCTCATCGCTAAAACGAAAAACCGGCGCCACCGGCGCAAAAGTCTCCTCACAGCAAGGCAATGAATCATCACTCACCTCCGACAATAGCGTCGGCTCAAAAAAATTGCCGCCCAAATCATGACCGCCACATTCCACCGTCGCGCCTTTGCTGACACAATCGGCGACATGCTGCACCGCCTTATCCACCCCAGCGCGGTCAATCAGGGGGCCAATAGTTGTGCCGTCTTGCAAACCATCACCGATGCTAAGCGCCAAAATGCGTTGTTTGAACAGTGCCATAAATTCATCATATGCGCCGTCTTGCACATAAATCCGATTCGCACACACGCAAGTTTGCCCGGCATTGCGAAATTTGGACGCCATGGCTTGCTCTGCGGCACGCGGTAAATCGGCGTCATCAAAAACAATAAACGGTGCATTGCCGCCCAATTCCAACGCTAATTTTTTAATAGTCGGGGCGCATTGCTTCGCCAACAGCCGCCCTACTTCGGTGGAACCCGTAAAAGATAATACACGGACGGCGGCATTGGCGCACACTTCGCCGCCAATGGCGCCCCCCCCGCCAAGCACTAAGTTAAGCACTCCCGCCGGGACTCCCGCTTCTTGCGCTAAGACCATCAGAGCAATGGCGCACAATGGCGTTTGACTGGCCGGCTTAATCACCGCAGTGCAACCGGCGGCAAGCGCCGGTGCCGCTTTGCGCGTTATCATGGCAATGGGAAAATTCCACGGTGTAATCATTGCCGCCACGCCGGCCGGTTCGCGCGTCACCCGCACTTGCGTGTTGGCACGGGGAGCAGGGATAATTTCGCCGCCGCTGCGCTTGGCTTCTTCGGCAAACCATTGGATAAAAGACGCTCCATATTGCACTTCGCCGCGCGATTCAGCCAGAGGTTTGCCTTGTTCCAAAGTCATCAGACGCGCCAAATCTTCGCTGTTTTGCAGCAACAAATGGTACCACGCCATAAGAATAGTGGCGCGTTCTTTGCCGGTTTTGCGGCGCCATGCCGGTCCCGCTTGGGCGGCGGCGGCAATCGCCCGCCGCGTTTCTGCCGCACCCATATGAGGAACGTCGGCAATGGTGTTATCATTAACCGGGTTGACCACTTTTAATATATCGCCGTTATCCGCCGCCGCCCATTCGCCGCCGATAAAACCCGCCGATTTAATTAATTGCTTATTGTTAATCATGCTAAGAGGCATTTTTTCTCCTTGGTGTAAATCATATCAGATATAATTATACGCGGTAGCACGGCATTTATCGGCATCCGCCAAACAATAATCAGCGTAATATTTTGCCGCGTGAGAGATGAAAAAGCAAGCGGGTACGGTATAATTTAATGGTTTATAAATGAGCGGCTGTTTGTTTTTTTACTGCATATAAAAGAGTATATAAAAGCGATGAAATTATCTCCACTGGCTGAAAAATTTGTCGTCCATTTTGGCGAAATGGGCGGGCGTTGGGGTATTAATCGCACCACCAGCCGCGTTTTTGCGCTACTATATTTATCGCCGACACCATTACACGCGGGCAGTTTATGCGAAATATTAGGCTTTTCGCGTTCCCATGTTAGCATCGCCATCAAAGAATTAATAAACTGGCGGCTGATCACCATGAGCCATTTGCCCAATGACCGCCGCGATCATTTTTCGACGGTGTCCGATGTTTGGAAGATTGCCCGCATCTTGGTGGAAGAAAGACGGCGGCGAGAAATTGAGCCGACTCATCAGATGCTCAAAGAAGCCTTGTCGCTTGCCCCCCAAACCGCCGAAGAACAACACATACACGGCAAAATTGAGCAAATGCACAACTTGTTAACCATGCTCAATAATTGGTATGAAGACATGCGCGAAATGGAAACCGAAAAATTGGTGCGATTACTCAAACTGGGTTCTGGAGTGTATAAACTTTATGCCAAAACCTCTCGTCTAACCGATAAAATCGGCGGGCGCAGCAAACAAAATTGACCGCGTTATAAACGCCCCATTCATCGCCGATTATGGCGCGCGCTCAATATATTCGCCGCTGTCAGTATTGACGCGAATTTTTTCGCCGGTGTCAACAAAAGGCGGCACCATAACCGTCATCCCGGTTTCCACTGTGGCCGGCTTATAAGAAGAAGTGGCTGTTGCGCCTCTGGCCTGAGGCTCGGTTTGGATGATTTCCAGCGTTACCGATGGCGGCAGGGTCACCCCGATGGCGCGCTCATTATAAAAATTCACTTCCGCCAGCATATCCGGCAAAATAAATCCTTCGCGCCCCTCAAACAAGTCCGCCGACAAGCCCACTTGCTCAAAACTTTCCTCATCCATAAACATATATTCATCGCCGTCGCGATACAAAAAGCGCATTTTGCGCTGTTCCACAAAAGGGCGTTCAATTTTTTCATCGGTGCGCAGGCGCAGATTATTTTTAGAACCGCTTTCAATATCTTTGGCTTCCACCTGCATATAAGCGCCGCCGCGCCCTCCGACATGGACATGCCGGGCACGCGTGACACGCCACAAACGCCCTTCTATTTCAATCAAAATCCCGCCGCGTATATCGGCTGCCGCTATTTTTGCCATGCTACTATCCTCAGGTTAATGTAAAATAACAAAGATTCTATCCGATAACCTACACCACACCCAAAAATCAAGGAACAATATTTAATGGAACTGCCCCCCATTGCCGTTATTTTGCTGCTGCTGGTATTCGCTTTTGGCTTCGTGATGCTGCTCAATATATTACGATGGCCAACTATTCCCGCCTACTTTGTCGCCGGTCTTGTGGTTGGTCCCAATGGCATCAATGTATTGCGGGAGGTTGACGATGCCCATTTTATTGCGGAATTGGGCATCATTTTTTTGCTTTTTACGATTGGCTTAAAAATCAGTCTGAGCGCGCTCAAAACAATGCGCAATCATGTTGTCGCTTTGGGCGGCATGCAAACTGTTGTCACTGGTTTGGTGTTTGCTTTGCCGGTGTGGTGGTGGAGCGGCAATGCTTTGGTGGGCCTATTGGTTGGCTCGGTGGCCGCCATGTCTTCCACGGCCATTGTGAGTCAGCTGCTCATAAAAGAAAATATCTTAAATTCCCCGGTGGGCAACCGTGCCATGGGAGTGCTGCTGTTTCAAGATTTGGCGGTCATTCCCCTCATCATTATTTTTTCATCCAAAAGCGACGATTCTCTGGTCATCATCATCTCCTTGGTGCTGGTCAAAGTGGTTTTAATCATGGCTTTAATATTATTTGTCGGCGGCAAATGGATGGAGCGCTGGTTAGATCGGGTATCGCGCTATGGCGATAATGAGTTATACATTCTAAATTTGGTGATGCTAATTGCCGTCTTATCGGGTTTGACGGCATTTGCTGGTTTATCATATGCGCTGGGGGCTTTTTTGGCGGGGATTTTAATGTCGGAGACCTTGCACCGTTATCGCGTGATGCGGATTGTGGAACCCTTTCGCCATATTTTCTTGGGCTTTTTCTTTATGTCTTTGGGCATGTTAGTGGACCTGCAATACTTAGCGGCTGAGTGGTTTTCCGTTATTGCGACCTCCGCGGCGTTTATAGTAATTAAGGCACCGCTGGTATATGGTTGCGTGCGGTTATTGGGCTCACACCGCAAAACCGCGATATGGGCGACCATTTTATTAGCCGGCACCGGGGAGTTTGGTTTTGTCCTTATTACGTTAGCCCGTGGGGACGGCATCGTCTCAGAGGAAATTTTTCAATTATTGCTGTCGGCCAATTTATTGTCGCTGATGGTGGTGCCATTTGTATGGAAAAAGCGTGAAATGATTGGGCGGGCATTATGGGCGGACGATTGGGCTACCAGCGCCCGCCGCACCACCGAAAATTTATCAAAGACATTAAAACTGCGCGGGCATGTCATCATTTGCGGTTTTGGCCGCACTGGTCAAGCCATTGCCGGCATCTTGCGTGAATTGAGCGTGCCATATGTTGCCTTGGATGAAAACTATGTGATTTTTCGTTCGGTGGGCGGGGCGGACAATGTCATTTATGCAGAATGCGGCAGCGCTGACGGGCTTATGGGGGCGGGCATTGCGCGCGCCAAAACGCTGATAGTGTCATTTATTGACCCGGTGGAATCGCACAATGTAATAGAAAAGGCGCGCGATTTGAATCCCAACTTAGTCATTATCGCCAAGGCCGACACCGCAAAACTGGCCAGCGAATTGAAGCAGCTGGGCGCTGACCATGTTTTTATTGATGCTCACGAAACGGGATTTTCCATTGTCAAGCAGTCGTTAATAGAAACATCTCAGGCGCGCCGGGAAGACATAAAGAAAACAATTAGCCGCGCCCGCACCAAAGAAAACCCCTATTTTACGGGGGAATTTATCGGTGGCGACAGCAAGGTAAGCGAAGATATATCTTTTATTGGCTGCGTGGTGAAAAAGCATTTGCCTTCTTTGGCGGCGGTGCTGCCAGGCTGCCGGGTTATTTCATGGCTGCGGCGAGGCGAACACTTGGACACCGGCAATTTATCGCAACCGCTGAAAGTCGGTGATGAATTGGTGCTGTCGGGAGACCTGAAAGATTTGCTGGAGATTAAAGAAGCGCTGGAAGATACCGAAATTTAGCCACTATCGGCGGCGAGATGAGCAAACTCCCGCTGCCATGAATCTTCCAGCAAAATGCGCAATTTCATGCGATAATCTTTAAGTGTTTTTGTTTGCGGTGTTTGTTTCTGGCGGCATAGTGTCTCCGTGTAAAATGAATAATGGTCAATCATTGCAACCCAATCGTTGCCAAATTATCTTATAATAACCATCCACAAGGAGCAATTTTATGCGAATCATTTTAATGGGACCTCCCGGCGTTGGCAAAGGCACGCAAGCAACCCGCATTTGCCAACATTTTAATATCGCCCATATTTCCACCGGTGATATGTTGCGCGACAATGTTGCCCGCCAAACACCACTCGGCTTGCAGGCTAAAAAAATCATGGATGACGGCGCTTTGGTGTCCGATGATATTATCCTCGGCATGATTGCCGCCCGCATACAGGAAGATGACTGCCGTGACGGTTGTTTGTTTGATGGTTTTCCGCGCACCGTGGAACAAGCCAAAAGTTTGGACGCCTCCGCTACCCCGCCTGAGGCCGTAGTCGATTTGGATTTGGATGATGAACGGATCATCGAACGGCTCTGCGGGCGGCGCGTCCATCCCGCCTCGGGGCGGCTGTATCATATAAAATTTTCACCGCCCAAAATTGACGGTAAAGATGATCTGACCGGCGAGGATTTAATTCAACGGGACGATGACAACGAAGACACGGCGCGCAACCGCTTGGAAGTTTTTCGCCGCCAAACTGAACCGCTCAAAGCGCATTATGCCGCCGCCGCCGAAGTCGGCAAAGTGCGTTTTATCACCTGCGATGGCGGCGGTGATATGGCGGACATTACCCGCTATCTGATTCAACAATTACCAATAAGCAAAGCATGAATAGCGCACTGCGTAATGTATGCTACGCTCAATCGGGCGGGGTTACCGCGGTTATTAACACTTCCGCCGCCGCCGTGATTCAAGCCGCGCGCGCCCACCCTGCCCTTGGTCGCGTTTATGCCGCCCAAGACGGCATTTTGGGCGTCTTGCAAGAAAATTTATATGAAACCTGGCGCGAAAGCCCCGCAGCCTTGCGCCATCTGGCACAAACACCGGGCGGCGCTTTTGGCTCTTGCCGCATCAAGCTGCCCGACCCCGCCAAAGATATGCAGCCTTTTGTGCGCTTGCGTGATGTTTTTCGCGCCCACCATATCGGTTATTTTTTATATAACGGCGGCAATGATTCCGCCGATACCGCCCTCAAATTATCCACCGCTTTTCGCCGTTTGGATTATCCGCTTGTCACTGTCGGCGTGCCCAAAACGATTGATAATGATCTGGCGGTCACTGAGGTTTGTCCCGGTTTTCCTTCGGCGGCAAAATATATCGCCGTCAGCGTTGCCGAGACCGCCTTGGATGTTGCTTCCATGGCGACCACTTCAACCAAAGTTTTTGTCTTGGAAGTGATGGGGCGTCATGCCGGCTGGCTGGCGGCGGCGGCGGGTTTGGCGGTGCCGGATGATGGCGGAGCGCTGCTGATTTTGCCGCCCGAAGTGGTTTGGCAACCCGCCCATTTTGTCGCCGCCCTGCACCGCTGTGTGCGGCGGTGCGGCTATGCCGTGGTGGTGGTGTCCGAAGGATTATGCAATGCCCAAGGCGAATTATTGTCGGCGGGCGGAGTGGATCAATTTTCGCATCACCAGTTGGGCGGCGTTGCGCCGATTATCGCCGAGGTGGTGCGGCAGGCCGGCTATAAATGCCATTGGAGTGTGGCGGATTATTTGCAGCGGTCGGCACGGCACCTTGCCTCGGCTGTCGATGTGGCGCAAGCGGCCGCTTTGGGCGAAGCGGCGATAAAAATGGCAGCCGCCAAACAAGACGGTCATATGCCCATTATTCGCCGCTTGGCCGATTCACCGTATCGCTGGCAGATTGCCGCCGCACCGCTCAGCCGCATTGCCAACCGTGAGCGCAAAATGCCGCGGACATTTTTTAACCACCGCAATTATCGCATCACCGCCGCTTGCCGCCGCTATCTATCACCGCTTATTTGCGGCGAAGCCTATCCGACTTATCAGCGCAACGGCTTGCCGGCTTATGCGGTGCTCAAAAAGACACTGACCCCTAAAAAATTGCCAATCCATAAGATATAAAGAGAAGCCATGGGTAAAGAAATAGCCGCCGATTCTTTTTCACCGTCCGACCTTGCAGAGTTCACAGCAAAGCTGCGGGAGGAAACAGCGCTGATTAAGCAATGGGGGAAAGATGGGCGTTTTGCTTCCGCACCGCTGCACTTAGGATGCGAATTGGAATGTTGCCTGACGCGCAAAAATTTTCTGCCCGCACCAGTTAACCACGAATTTTTACACCATTATCGCGATGATGATGCGACGGTGGAAGTGGCGCGTTTTAATGTGGAATTTAACCCGCGGCCATTACCGTGGGAAAAAAATACACTGCTTACATTTCGCCGCTTGCTGGATGATTTGTGCGCTACGGCAGCGGAAACTGCGGCGGCAATAGATACGCGCCTGCTCATGACCGGCTTGCTGCCGACGTTGTCAATGGCGGATTTTGCCGATTCCATGTTGACCGATAGACCGCGTTATCGCGCCTTTCAGCAGCGGTTGCGGGAGTTGAATCGAGGACGCCTGTTTCGCGTAGAGATTGGTTCGGGAGAAGGATTGGTTTGTGCGGTGAGTAATCTGGCGATAGAAGGGGCGGCGACGTCGCTGCAAGTGCATTTACAGACCGCCGAAGAAGAATCGGCGGCGATTTATAATGCGGCACAAGTGGCAACAGCACCGGTACTGGCAGCCGGAGCAAATTCGCCGTTTTTTATGGGCAAGCACCTGTGGGCGGAAACACGCGTAGCGCTATTTGAACAAGTGTTGCACGAGCGATTTCCACCGCCGCCAAGCAAGGCGCGAACTCGGCGCCGCGATGATTTTTTTGGCTTGGGTTATTTATCTTCGTCGATGTTGGAATTATTTGCGCTAAATTTTGAGAATTTACCTCCCCTGCTGCCGGTTGTGAGCGACGGTAATGTTGCAGACATGGCACATTTGACGTTACACAACGGCACCATTTGGCGGTGGAATCGGCCGGTGCTGGGTTTTGCCTCAGACGGCAGTCCGACGATTCGCATTGAACATCGCTCCTTGCCGGCTGGACCAACAGCGGCCGATATTACTGCTAACACCGCCCTGTTTGTGGGTTTGAGTTGGGCTTTGCGCGAGCATTTTGCCCCAGCGCAGTTGACGGCAACGGCAGCCCAAATGCCTTTTGCGCGTACGCGGACTAATTTTTATACGGCGGCACGCGATGGCTTAGCCGCCCAATTACACTGGTTGGACGGGCGCAAATATCCGGTGCGCATGTTATTGGCAGAGAAATTATTGCCTTTGGCGCAAAACGGACTGGAAGAAATAGGCGTGGACAAAAATCATGCCGCCGATGTTTTATCGCTCATTGCCGAGCGGGTGCGCCAAGGGCAAAATGGCGCGACATGGCAGCGGGATTATGTGCATCGGCATGGAGACGGCATGTTGGGCATGGTGGCCATGACAGAGGCTTATTGGCACCGTCAGCAGTCCGGGGCGCCGGTGCATGAATGGACTATATAATCACCCACCAAAACAAGGAGAATTAACATGAAATTAATCGGTGAACAATTTATTAGCGCCGCGCCGTCAGAAGTTTTTGCGGCATTGAACGATGCGGAGATTTTACGCCGCTGCATACCCGGCTGCGAGTCTCTGGAAAAAACATCAGATACGGAAATGACGGCATCAGTGACGCTGAAAGTTGGCCCAGTTAAAGCATCATTTACCGGCAAAGTGGAGCTGAGCAACATTAACCCGCCGACAAGTTATACGATAAGCGGTCAGGGCGGCGGTGTTGCCGGCGCTGCCCAAGGCGGTGCCGATGTTGTTTTATCAACACAAGACGGCGGCACCATGCTGCGCTATGACGTAAAAGCGCAAATAAGCGGCAAAATCGCTCAGGTGGGGGCGCGTTTGATTGACAGCACCGCCAAAAAATTGGCGGCGCAATTTTTTGCCCGCTTAGCGGAAGAATTATCCCCCGTCCAAGAAGACCCGACCCAATCGCCGACACCCGCACAAGAATCAAGCGGGAGCAAAAAATTAATAATTGCCGCCATCATCGCCGCCATTATCGGTGCCTTTGCATATTGGGCGGGCAATTAATTTACCGCCGCATTTACCTTTGCCGTCAACAATGCGCCATGGCGATCAGTGGCAAGGAAAAATTTTGGCACCTCACATTGCCGCACAGTGGGGCGGCTAAGAATGGGGCGGTTAAGATTTTGCCATGGTAGCGCAAACACTTTGAGCGGGCGGCGATGAATCCGCGTGATGCCAAATATTTAGCGCGTGCTTTGACACTGGCACGGCAGGGGCTATTTTCCACCACGCCGAATCCGCGGGTGGGTTGTGTCATTGTGCGGGAAGACAGCATTATCGCCGAAGGCTGGCATCGCGCCGCCGGCGAAGCGCATGCCGAAATTTGCGCCTTGCGGCAGTGCGACAATATCCGCGGTGCCGAAGTATTTGTAAACTTGGAGCCTTGCGCCCATCAGGGGCGGACGCC
>JBPCWX010000184.1:0-15769 GCA_051009095.1 Gammaproteobacteria bacterium
CGGTTATATTATCATTGATATTACCAACTGCAAGCACAAAGGCTTGGCTAATCCATATTAACCCATCGGCTACCCCAGTGCCGCCAGCTGTGCCACGCGCCGATATAATAATTGAATAATTACCATCGGCATAACCTGCCTGTTCATGGTCTAATTGATATGTTAATTTCAAAATACCATCGCTACCAATCACAAAAAAACTTGCAGCCGCACCCGTGATATTATATTCAAACCCATCGCCATCAGGGTCGGTGGGGGCGAAGGTTACCACCGATTGATAATTATCAACTATCAAACTAACCGAATTACTCACCCCAGCCGTTTCATTAATGGTGGAATCGGTTGGTGGCGAAACCAACCATATAGTTGCTGTATCATTCAAATTGACAACCGATAACACAAAGGCTTGGCTAATCCATAGTGTGCCATCATCTGCCCCAGCTCCATCATCTACCCCAGTGCCGCCAGCTGTGCCACGCGCCGATATAATGATTGAATAATTACCATCAGGGTGGTTGGTGGATTCATAATCAAGCTGATATTTTAATTTCAAAATACCATCGCCATCAATGGTGAAAAAACTTGCATCCGCACCCATGATGTCATATTCAAACCCATCACCATCAGGGTCGGTGGGGGTAAAGGTTGCCACCGATACATAATTATTGGCATCATTTAAACTAGCCGAATTGCTCACCCCAACCGTTTCAATAATGGTAGAATCGGTTGGCTGGCTACCAGACCATTCGGTTGCTTCATCATTGGTATTAACGATTGACAACACAAATGTTCTTTGTAGCCACATTCCTCCATTATAATTTACAGTGCCTGCAAGGGCATCGCCAACTGGCTCACCGCCAGATGTGCCGCGTGCATAAATAGCTATGGTAATTTGTGCATTATAACTATCAGATCTTTCATAATTATATCCAGCCGTGACATATAAAACCCCATCGCTATCGAAATAAAATGAATTGCTATTATCATCATATTCAAATTCATTGCCATCTGCATCGCTGACGGAAAAGGTAGCAATGGCGATGGGCGGCTTATCACCAACTCCAACCGAATTAACGGTGGGGTCTTCATTAACCGCTACCAATGATGGCGGGGTGCCAGACCATTCGGTTCTATTATCATTGATATTAGCAACCGATAAAACAAAGGCTTGGCTAATCCATAATGTGCCATCAGCTACCCCAGTGCCACCAGCTGTGCCGCGAGCCGATATAATAATCGAATAATTACCATCGGCAAAAAATATTAATTCACGGTCTAATTGATATGTTAATTTCAAAATGCCATCATTATCAATGGTGAAAAAACTTGCAGCCACACCCGTGATAGTATATTCAAACCCATCGCCATCAGCATCGATGGGGGTAAAGGTTGCCACCGATTGATAATTATCAACTATCAAGCTAGCCGCATTACTCACCCCAGCCGTTTCATCAATGGTAGCATCGGTTGGCGGGGTGCCAGACCATTCGGTTATATTATCATTGATATTGTGAAACGATAAAACAAAGATTTTGCTAATCCATATTGCGCCATCGGCTACCACAGCACCGCCAGCTGTGCCGCGTGCCAATATAATGATTGAATAATTAGCATCAGGGTGGCTGGTGGATTCATAATCAATCTGATATCTTAATTTCAAAATACCATCGCTACCTATTAAAAAATAGGGTGCATCCACCCCACCCAAGTCAAATACAAACCCATCACCATCGGGGTCGATGGGGGCGAAGGTTACCACCGATTGATAATTATCAACAATCAAACTAGCCGAATTACTCACCCCAGCCGTTTCATCAATGGTAGCATCTATCGGTGAAGATACAGGCCATTCGGTTGCTTCGTCATTCAAATTACCAACCGACAGCACAAAGGCTTGGGTGATTGATATTGCCCCACCAAATATCCCATCGCCACCAGCTGTGCCAATTGCCTCTATAACAATTGAATAATTACCATCGGCATAACCTGTTGCTTCACGGTCTAATTGATATTTTAATTTCAAAATGCTGTCGCTACCAATCATGAAAAAACTTGCAGCCGCACCCGTGATATTATATTCAAACCCATCGCCATCGGGGTCGGTGGGGATAAATGTTGCCACCGATTGATAATTATCAACTATCAAGGCAGACGAATTACTCACTCCAGCCGTTTCATTAATCGTAAAATCGGTTGGCTGGCTACCAGACCATTCGGTTATATTATCATTGATATTACCAACTGCAAGCACAAAGGCTTGGCTAATCCATAATGTGCCATCATCTACCCCAGCACCGCCAGTTGTGCCGCGCACCGATATAATGACTGAATAATTAGCCCCATGGGCAGATTCACCATCAACCCCACGCGTCAATTTTAAAATGCCATCGCTACCTATTAAAAAATAATTCGCATCAACCCCACTGATATTATATTCAAACCTATCACCATCAGCATCGATAGGGGTAAAGGTTGCTACCGCTTGATAACTATCAATAATCAAACTATCAAAATCACTCACCCCAGCTGATTCATCAACAGCAAAAGCACTTGGCTGGGTATCTGACCATTCGGTTGCCTCATCATTCAAATTACCAACCGACAGCACAAAAACTTGGGTAACCGATATTGCCCCATCGTTTCCTATACCCGCATCATCGCCAGCCGTGCCACGAACAGATATAACAACCGAATAGATATCAGGGTGAGCTTCATAATCAAGCTGATATCTTAATTTCAAAATGCCATCGCTACCAATGATAAAAAAATTCACATCCTGACCCATGATACCATATTCAAATCCATCACCATCGGGGTCGGTTGGGGTAAAGGTTGCCACTGGCACATTGCTTATGCCATCCATTTCATCAATGCTAAAACTGCTTGGCTGAATGCCCGACCATTCGGTTGCTTGGTTATTTGGGTTTGCATCAATATCCCTAACCGACAGCACAAAGGCTTGGGTGATTGATATTGCCCCATCAGCCACCCCCCCGCCACCAGCCGTGCCGATCGCCGATATAATAATTGAATAATTAGCACTATGAACTGATTCATAATCCAACGCATATTTTAATAATAAAACACCATCACTGCCTATTGAAAAAAAGCTCGCATCAATGCCAATGATATTATATTCGAATCCATCACCATCAGCGTCGATGGGGACAAAGGTTGCCACCGCTTCATAATCACCAACCAGCAAACTAGCCGAATTACTAACCCCAGCCGTTTCGTCTATGGCAAAATTGTTTGGCTGGGTGCCAGACCATATAGTTGCTTCATCATTCAAATCTTTAACCGATAAAACAAAGGCTTGGCTAATTAATGTTGACCCAACGCCCGCCCCTGAACCAATTGCCTCTACAATAATTGAATAATTACCATCGGCATAACCTATTGCCTCACGGTCTAATTGATATTTTAATTTCAAAATGCCATCGCTACCAATGGCGAAAAAACTTGTAGCCGCACCGCTCAAAGTAAATACAAACCCATCAACATCGGGGTCGGTGGGGATGAAGGTTGCCACCGCTTGGTAGTTACCAACATTCAAGCTAACCGAATTACTCACCCCAGCCGTTTCGTCTATAACAAAATCGGTTGGTGGGGTGCCAGACCATGCGGTTATTTCATCATCAATATTGGCAACCGACAGCACGAAGGCTTGGGTGATTGGTGTTGCCCCATCACCCACACCATCGCCACCAGCCGTGCCGATCGCCGATATAATAATTGAATAATTGTTGGGCTGTGATTCATAATCAAATTGATATTTTATGCTTAAAACACCATTACCATCAATGGTGAAAAAATTTACATCGTTGCCACTGATATTATATTCAAACCCATCGCCATCGGCGTCGGTGGGGGTAAAGGTTGCCACCGCCACATACTCAGCCGCACTCAAAGCAAGCGTATCACTCACCCCAGCCGTTTCATTAATGGTAAAATCGGTTGGTGGGGATACCGACCATTCGGTTGCTTCATCATTGATATCGGCAACCGACAGCACGAAAGCTTGGGTAATTGATATTGCCCCATCACCCACACCCTCGCCACCAACCGTGCCTATCACTGATATAGTAATTGAATAATTGCCATCGGCATAACCTGTTGCTTCACGGTCTAATTCATATTTTAATTTCAAAATGCCGTCGCTACCAATGATGAAAAAACTTGCAGCCGCACCGCCCAAACTAAATGCAAACCCATCACCATCAGCATCGGTTGGGGTAAAGGTTGCCACCGCTTGATAATTATCAACTATCAAACTAGCCGAATCATTCACCCCAGCCGTTTCACTAATGGTAGAATCGATTGGTGGGGATACCGACCATTCGGTTGCTTCATCATTCACATTGGCAACCGATAAAACAAATAGTTGGGTGAGTGATATTGCTCCATCGCCCTCTATACCCATATCATCGCCAGCCGTGCCACGCACCATCACAATAACCGAATAATTACCATCAGCATAACCGATCGCTTCACGGTCTAATTCATATTTTAATTTCAAAATGCCGTCGCTACCAATGGTGAAAAAACTTGCACCTGCACCCATGATATCATATTCAAACCCATCGCCATCAGGGTCGGTGGGGATAAAGGTTGCCACCAATACATATTCAGTCTCGCTTACTTCAACATTATCACTCACCCCGATTATTTCACTAATGGTAGAATCGATCGGTGGAGAAACCGACCATATGGTTGCTTCATCATTGATATTGACCACCGACAACACAAAGGCTTGGGTGATCGATATGGCTCCATCGCCCTCTATACCCATATCATCGCCAGCCGTGCCACGCACCGATATAACAATTGTATAGATATCAGGATGCGATTCATAATCAAATTGATATTTTATACTTAAAACACCATTGCCATCAATCGTGAAAAAACTTGCATTGCTACCACTGATATTATATTCAAAATCTGTTCCATCCGCATCTATTGGGGTAAAGGTTGCCACCGCTTCATAATTGGCGGGGGTTAAAACAACCATATCGCTTACCCCAGCCGTTTCATCAATACTAGCAGTGCTTGGCTGGGTGCCAGACCATTCGGTTATATCATCATTATTACCTTCATCAACATCTGCAACCGAAAGCACAAAGGCTTGGATGATTGATATTGCCCCATCAGCTACCCCATCGCCACCAGCTGTGCCGATAGCCGATATAACAATTGAATAATTAGCACTATGGGCGGATTCATAATTGACCCCACGCACCAATTTTAAAACACCATCACTGCCTATTGAAAAATAATTCGCATCAACGCCAGTGATATTATATACAAATCCATCACCATCAGGGTCGGTAGCTATAAAAGTTGCCACCGTTACATAATCAGCCTCGTTCAATGCAGCCATATCACTCGTCCTAAGTGTTTCATTAATGGTGGAATCGGTTGGTGGCGAGACCGACCATTCGGTTGATTCATCATTCAAATTATCAACCGACAGCACAAAGGCTTGGGTAACCCATAGTGCCCCATCACCTACCCCAGCACCGCCAGTCGTGCCGCGCACTTCAACAATAATAGAATAATTATTAGGCGATGATTCATAATCAAATTGATATTTTAATAATAACATACCATCGCTACCAATGGCAAAAAAACTAGCATCTTGACCTGTGATGCGATATTCAAACCCATCACCATCTGCATCCATCGGGGTAAAGGTTGCCACCGCTTCATAATTGGCGGGGGTTAAGGCAACCATATCACTCACCCCAGTCGTTTCATTAATGGTAAAATCGGTTGGTGGGGTATCAGACCATGCAGTTATTTCATCATTCAAATTGGCAATCGAAAGTGCAAAGGCTTGGGTGATTGATATCATCCCATCGGCTACCCCATCGCCGCCATCTGTGCCACGCACCGATATAACAATTGAATAGATATCAGGGCGCGATTCATAATCAAGCTGATATATTAATTTTAAAATATTATCGCTATCATCTATGGTAAAAAAAATCGCATCATCGCCACTGATATTATATTCAAACCCATCACCATCAGGGTCGGTTGGAGTAAAGGTTGCCACCGCTTCATAATTGGCGGAAGTTAAGGCAACCATATCACTCACCCCATCCGTTTCGTTAATGACAAACATATTTGGTTGGATGACAGACCATTCGGTTGCCTCATCATTCAAATTACCAACCGACAGCACAAAAATTTGGGTGATTGATATTGCCCCATCGGGCTCGATAGCCACATGATCGCCAGCCGTGCCACGCACCGATATAATAATTGAATAATGATTGGGTGGTGATTCATAATCAAATTGATATTTTAATTTTAAAATACCATCGCTATCATCTATGGTAAAAAAACTCGCATCCGCACCCATAATATCATATTCAAACCCATCACCATCAGGGTCGGTGGGAATAAAGGTTGCCACCGCTTCATAATTGGCGGGGGTTAAGGCAACCACATCACTCACCCCAGCCGTTTCATCAATGGTAAAATCGGTTGGTGGGGAGACCGACCATGTGGTTAGATTATCATTAACAGTTTCATCAACATCTATAATTGAAAGCACAAAGGCTTGGGTAATTGGTATTGCCGCATCACCCACCCCATCACCGCCAGCCGTGCCGATCGCCGATACAACAATCGAATAATTATTAGGCAATGATTCATAATCAACCCCACGCACCAATATCAAAATACCATCACTGCCTATTGAAAAATAATTCGCATCCGCACCCGTGATATCATATTCAAATTCAGATCCATCACCATCGTAATCAAGTGGGGTAAAGGTTGCCACCGATACATAATCAGCCGCGCTCAAGGCAACCATATCGCTCACCCCGACCGTTTCGCTAATGGCAACCACACTTGGTGGGGGGACAAACCATGTAGTTATTTCATCATTGATATTGGCGATCGAAAGCACGAAATTTGTAGTTATCCAGCCATCGAATGGTGCCTCAAAAAAACTAGTGGTAGTAGTGTCTGACACCGCATCGCCCGTTGGCTCGCCACCAGATGTGCCGCGGGCATAGATGACAAAGGAATATTCTTCAGCACCACCGCCAAATTCTAGATAAGTATATCCACGCGCTATATATAAAACCCCATCGCTATCCATTGTATAATCACTAGACAAAGCACCATCAAGAGCAACAGCATATTCAATTTCATCGCCATCAGCATCACTAACATTAAAGGTGGCAACCGCCAAATACTCTGTTTCGTTCACATCACCCAGCCCAGCCGTTTCACTAATAACAAGCATATCTGGTTGAGTGCCAGACCATTCGGTTCTATTATCATTGCTATTTAACAATGAAAGCACAAATGATGTCGATAGATTCACTGCCTGCCCATTGTCAGCATGGATAACCAGCGAATAAAGACCATTTGGCTGATTAGCATCTTCATAATCTAATACTGATTGCAATGTTAAAATACCTGTATCGCTGGCGACAGAAAAATAATCGGCATCATCGCCGCTAAGGGAATAAGAAAATTCTTCCCCCGTCGCTATTTGCCCCACTTGAAAGGTTGCCACCTGTATATTGGCGGCATTATTTTCAAAAATATCATTATCGGCAGTAACATCAAATCTATCATCATATAGAATGATTAATTTGCTTATCTGAATGCTTGGTCCATTATCACCCGACCATGCATGAATATAAAAACTATATTGTTGATTGGTATCAAGCGATGGTTGTGCATCCCGCCGTAATGATACTATCCCGCTATTGATATCAATTGAAAACAATTCACTATCGTCGCCACTTATTTTATACCAAATGCCTAAACCTGAATCACTATCAACATTTTCAGCGGCTAAGGTAAAAAAATTATCACCCAGCATATCATAATCTTGTCGCACTATTTCCATATCATCTTGATTGCTTGACCAAGTTAAAAAATTATCACTGGATTCGGGATTAATGGTTAAAACCAATATTTGGCTGGTTATCATCTCACCGGCGGTTGCATAAATAACCACGCTATAATTGATGACCTCGAGCATGCTTAATTTTATTTCAGGCGCAGAATTAAAAAAACTATCGCTCATCACACTAAAGATACCTTCAGTCGTGCCATCATCGCCACTCACCACCACCATCCGCTTGGTTATCAAATCATTAAGGGATATATTATTCAATTCATCAACCGCGCTCACCACCACCTTATCGCTAGCTGTCAGCGGTGTAATATCAATATTATCCCGCATATAAGATCCAACATCAATCTCACCATTAAAAGTAATCTCGCCAGTTTGGCTATCAATTGATAAAAAATCGCCACCGCCTAATTCGTATAATGAATAAACAACATCATCGCCTGCATCCTCAACCGTAGCAGTATAAATCACCGAACCTGATACATCCTCTTCATTATATTCTTTTGTTATCACACCGCCCACCAAACCCATGACATCTTGCAAATTAATAGTAATATTTTGCTGCCCAGTTGTTCCATCATCGGCATGGGCTATCACGGTTATCTCATATATCGGGTTATGATTGGTATCTTCATAATCAGCGGTGTTTAAAAGATATAATTTATCAGAATCGATAGAAAAATATGCCGTATCAACACCGCTCAAACTATAACTGGTAATGGTTTTGCCATCTTGGTCTATCGCTGATAATTTTTGCACCAATTGCGTTGCTTCTTCATCCAATGAAATTGCCTCAGTGGCAAAATCACGCCACACCACCACCTCCACCTTATCCGTCTCGCTTGATACCAAAAAACGCAAATTTTGCTCAATAGCATGACCAGATGGATAATAAGTGTGTAAAACAATATCATCAAAATAATTATCATATTGTTCTGGAGCAAAGTCGCTTTTTAAAACAATTTGATTCTTTTCATTCACACTAAAATATTCGTTATCATCTAACTCATATCTACTAACTATCTCACCATTTTCATCAATGGTGGGTAGGGTCAATACAACCTCCCCTTCTTCATCAAGCAAATTAATCACCCTTAAAGTAACCGATTGTGCGGCACTCACATTGGTGCTATCAGTGGCAATGATGGTAAAAGTTATTTCGCTATTGGTTTCATAATCAAGTTCCTCACCCGAAGCCAAAGAAACCTCACCCGTAGTGGCATCAATATCAAACACACCACCAGCTGAGGTGGTTGGATCCAACGAATAGTTAACAGTGCCAGTGCCCCCGCTTGTCGTGGGTGTATAAGAAACATCTTCCTTATTCTCTACAGCCGACCAAGCGGCCATAGTTATACTGAAGGAAATAGTCATTTAAAAAGACAACCTTTCAATTTCTATAAACTAAATATCTATCCTCCCCTTCCTGTGCCATTTATAATAGCATTTTAGCCATATAAGTCAAGCAATTACATAATAAAAAATACTATAAATTACTATGAAATACTATGATATATTGTGAATTAATATCAATTACTATAAATTGCTATAAATTATTATAAATAACCATGATAATGGTGGCTAGGGAGGGAATTGAACCCCCGACACAAGGATTTTCAGTCCTCTGCTCTACCAACTGAGCTACCTAGCCACAAAAAAATAACTACCCAAGCCTATGCCTAATTTTTGTAAAACTTTCAAGATTTATATCAAAATCTGCCAATTTTTTTACCGCTCCTATTGATAGATTTTTTATTATCGGGAAAACCAGCACGCAACCACAATATAGCAAAAAAAATTGGTGCATAAGCACACAAAAACCATACATATGATATTTCAGGATAACGCTGCCAAAAATAGGCAATGGGATATAGCCAAAACAAACTATAACCACCATGAATCAATAATATCGCCCAATGATTACCAGAAAAATAACGCAAGACTTTTTGAAAAGCAAAAACATTATGTGGCAACCAAAATTTTTGTCGCCGCAAAGCCAAAGTTATAATCGTGACGATTGAATCGGTAAAAAATACTGCCCCCAATATCAACCACAAACCAAGTTCTCGTGCATCCATTTGCGATGATAGCCACATCATTGCCACCAACAAAAACCCCAGCGGTAATGAACCAGCATCACCCATAAATATTCTTGCCCGCGGGCGATTCCATAATAAAAAACCTATCAAACCCCCTGCCACTGCCAATAAAAAATATTGCTGAGTGGTTTGTTGCATATATGACCACGGGTCAGAAAAAAACCATGCACCAAACAACAACAACAATGCACCAAATGAGGCATGGCCATCACTGCCATCCATAAAATTAAAAAAATTAATAAAGCCCACTGAAAATATCATCCACAAAATGAAATTGGTTATCACCCATTCTGCATTTGGAAAAATATATTGTAAAAAAGAAAAAACGCCGCGTGGCGGTGGCAAAGCCACATAAACATATAACACAAAAAAAACAAAACCCGCTTGAATAATAAATTTTTTTAAAAATGAAATATCATGGCGATCATCAAGCATCCCCATCACGCTAAACAGCAATAACCCAAATGGCAACCACCATGGTAATTGCAAATACATTGCCGCCCATACGATGGGAATAATAATAAAAATACCGCCACTGGTGGCAACCGGTTTTGCATGGGCATCACGCCCTTTGGGGTGTTTTAACATACCCAAATTTTTGGCATTTTTTATCAACCACCAACCGCCAGCCATGCTTAAAAAAAAAGACAACAGAAACAATATAGTATAGGTCATTATCTATTTTCCTCTGCGACCAAGATTTTTTAAACGCAAAGCATTCAAGGCAATAAAACCTTGCGCATCTTGCTGGTCATAATCATCGCCCGCTTCAAATGTTGCCTGTTTTTTTTGATAAAGACTATTTTGTGATGAACGCCCCAAGGTGATGATATTGCCCTTATAAAGGCGAAGCATCACCTGCCCGCTTACCATAGCTTGCGATGTATCTATCAAGGCTTGCAACATCTCGCGTTCTGGTGCAAACCAAAAACCATAATATATCAACTCGGCATATTTTGGCATGATGCTATCTTTCAAATGCGCCGCCTCACGATCCAATGTTAGTGATTCTATTTCACGATGTGCATGTAGCCAAATTGTGCCGCCAGGGGTTTCATAAATGCCGCGTGATTTTACACCAATAAAACGATTTTCTACCATATCGATCCGCCCCACCCCATGTTTGCCACCCAAGCTATTCAACATTGCCAACACATCGGCAAAGGGTAATGCCTTACCATTGATAGCCACAGGGTCGCCCTTAACAAAATCTATCGTAATATCTTCTGGTGTATCAGGTGCATCTTCAGGAGCCGTGGTCATAGAATAAACCACAGATGGTGGTGGTTGGTTGGGGTCTTCAAGCATTTTGCCCTCAGAAGAAATATGCAAAAGATTGGCATCTTGCGAAAAAGGTGCTTCACCTTTTTTATCCTTATGGATAGGAATATGATGTTTTTCGGCATAATTAATCAGGGCACTGCGACTGGTTAAATCCCATTCACGCCATGGGGCGATCACTTTAATATCTGGATGCAAAGCATAATAACCAAGCTCAAACCTAACTTGATCATTGCCCTTACCAGTGGCGCCGTGCGCAACCGCATCTGCACCAATTTTTTTGGCAATCGCAATTTGTTTTTTGGCTATCAATGGTCGGGCAATGGCGGTGCCAAGCAAATAGCGCCCTTCATAAAGGGCATTGCCACGCATCATCGGGGCGACATAATCCCTAACAAATTCTTCACGCAAATCCTCAACAAAAAATTCTTTTACACCAAGTTTTTTTGCCTTATCAGCGGCAATAGCAATTTCTTCACCCTGCCCCAAATCGGCTGTAAAGGTGGCAATGTCAGCACCATAATTTTCCATTAACCATTTTAAAATAACCGAAGTATCCAACCCGCCAGAATAGGCAAGGACAATTTTTTTAATGGTATGTTGTGCTAATGGCATATTGTTGTTTAATGCCAGTATCTACAAATTGCGGGCATATTTGTCCAGCTAAGTTATACGACAGCCACATATTTTACAAAAGGCAAAAAAGCAAAACAATAGCCCTAAACCATAAAACTCTCGCCACAACCACAACGCGCCTTTTCATTTGGATTCTTAAATTGAAAACTGGATGAAAATTTATCTTCAACCCAATCCATTTCAGTGCCGATTAAAAACATAGTTGCCGCTGGGTCAATATAAATTTTAACACCTTTTTGTTCTATCACTTCATCATTTTGCTTGGGGTCATCGGCATATTCCACTTCATATGATTTACCCGAACAACCACGATTGGCAAGGGTGACACGCACTGCCGATATTTTTTCTAGCCTTGCCTGATGAACAGATGCCAATTTTTCAGGGTGTGCTATCAAATCTTTTATACGCACCGCCGCACGCTCAGTGATGGTGATGATAGGTTGCATAGTAACAAGCTAATCATATTTGACTAAAAAGTCAAGATAAAAAAATTATGTCCGCGCGGTAATGGTAAGAAATTTATTTTCTAACAAAAACCGCAACACAACAGGATAGATATTTTCTTCCATCATTAATTTCTTTTTATTCGCTTTAATAACAGCCTGTTGTTTATACCACAGGTTATCAGCCATAGTTTTTTTAATAATATCCACTGCCGCAGTGGGGTTATTAATATCCAGCATAATAATAGATCCCTTATCAAAATATTTTTCAATATTTTGGCAACCAGCATAAAAAACGATACATTCTGCCAACAAACCATCAGCCAATTTTTCAGTCCAATAGTCATTCTTAAAAGAATTTTCTAAAGCAATATGATATGGATAATGAAACAAGCCATCAATTTTATCATGTATTTCTTGTCGCCCCTGACCAAAAATATCAAGTGGTATATCGCTGGTTTGCAATATATCAATAAAATGATTGCGTGCCTTATGCCCGGGCAAACCACTAAGTTTTGATGTGATAATAGATACGCGTTGATTGGTTTTGGTGGGAGAATAGGAAAGCCCAGTCCAATCAAGCGTTATTTGCATTTTATTATTGGATTTACGCATACCATAATACCAATCCAAACAACCATGATAATTAATCCACACCCCATCATAATCGGCGGGTTTGGGGTGACACGAAAGCACCATACCAAATTGTTTTATAAATTCTGGTGGATAGCGGTCCCAAGGTTCGGTTGCTATATGCATCACCTGACGACGCGACGCAACCTTCACCTGAATATCCTTTGGCGGATAATCATAAATAACCACAATATCATTTGGTTGCACCAATTGATTAAACACAAACGATAGACCTTTCCACAAGGCTGTTTTTTTATCTTCACCCAATTTTGCTGTTTGCCGCAACAGACGCCGTGTTGCTTCCTGATGAATAGTCAAGATATTAACACGGGTCATATTATTTCTATCATTATGTATAGGGCAAGATGCAAACAAACTCTTATCATATAAAAATTATTCCTGCAAAAAGTTTTTACCACATTCCATAGCTGCCAAAATAGCTTTATCCATATCAAGATATTGAAACCGCCCCAAACGCCCCAAAAAAATAACCTTATCTTCTTTTTTTGCCAAGCCTTGATATTTATCTAATATCTGATTGCCCGATACCAAATTAACTGGATAATAGGGAATATCGTCTCGCTTTGCATCTTTACTATATTCATGGGCAATGATGGTATCTTTATGCAATTTATCTGGCAAAAAATATTTATATTCGGTGATGCGTGTATAATCACCCTTTGGCGAACAATTATTCATCACCGCACAACCTTGATAATCGGTATCAGAAAAAAATTCTTTTTGAAATTCCAATGTGCGATAGGGCAAATCGCCATATTGAAAATCATAAAATTCATCTAACTTGCCCGTATAAAAAATATTATCATAATGAGAAAGCATTTTTTTATCAAAATCGGTTTGCAATTTTATTTTTACCCCTTTTGCATCCAGCATTTTTTCCACCATAGCGGTATAGCCATCAAACGGCATCGCCTGCACAGGGTGATTAAAATAACTATCATCAAAATTAAAACGCAATGGTAGCCGCTTTAAGATATAGGCTGGAATTTCGGTTGCCTTCACCCCCCATTGTCTTTCGGTATAAGCCTTAAAAAATTTTTTATAAAGCTCATCGCCCACCATACTCAAAGCCTGCTCTTCAAAATTTTGCGGCTGTTTAATATCCAAACGCACCGAGCCTATCAAATCTATCGCTTGTTTGGGAGATAATTCTTTGCCATAAACTTGACAGATGGTCAGTAAATTAATCGGCAAAGAATAAACCCCATCATGCATCGCCTTCACCGTGTGGCGATAATTATAAAAATTGGAAAATTTTTTAACAAAAGAAAATACCTCTGGTTGGTCGGTATGAAAAATATGCGGACCATAAACATGTTCCATAATGCCATGGCTGATAGCGGTATGGCAATTACCAGCAACATGGGATCTTTTATCAATGATGGTCATATCAAAATGAAGTTGATTATCAACCGCATAATCGCTCAACAACCTAGCCACGGTTGCACCCGAAACGCCCGCACCAACAATTAAAATTTTTTTTGTCGTCATATTTTTATATCACCATTTATATCCAGTGCCATTCGGGTAATAAAAAATCTGATACATAAGTCGCCTGATCGATGGCGGCAACCTCCGCTGGCGATGGTGATGGCGGCGGCGCCCCTTCTTTTGGTCGTGGTGGATTAATACCAACAGCCGCCGATTTTGGTGCAATAACCATTTTTTTCATTTTTTTATCATTTATTTTTTCATGGCGTAACATACCCCAATAGGCCGCCCACCAAGAAAAACTGCTATTGGCGATCACCGCATGTTTGCAATAACTCATCACAGTTAAATCTTGCCAACCTTCGCTACTCGGTTGTTGGCTAACATAAACCTTATCAGCAGGCAACAATAGATTTTTTTCTAAAAAAGCATTTATTGCCCAATTGATATCATCAGAAAAAAGAAAGAAAATAGGTTGGGGTATTTCTTTTTTTATCATATCCATCGCACGCACATAATAATCAATATCCAAAATGCGTGCCAAACGAATATAATCACCACGCCGCACATGAATAAAAACCGATTCGCTTTCCATTGCCACCTTTTGCATATTATCTGCCATGGGTGATAGGGGTTTTGTGGGGCGCATGGTATCCAACCATTCATCCCTTAGTTTTTCGGCATATCTATAATTCTGCCAATCGCCCACCAAACAACTATTATCTGGTTTTTTAAAAAAATTTTCAAAAATAGCAATATCTTTTGCCTTATCCACCACCACTTGATTCGCTTTTGGCCAATAAGAACCTATCCCCGTGGTTTTTACATGAAAATGATACAATTCATATTCTCGTGGGGTAACCCCTTCCACTTGACCATTTTTGGTCATCTCCAAAATAGAATTATCAAACCTTACCTCCACACCGTGATGCCTTGCCAAAGCACGCGCCGCTGCATATTGAAATAATTGGTTACCCAATCCACAAAGCAAACTCACCGTAATCATCGCATTAAAATACTCTTTATTATATCAATGCCATTTTGCTTGCAATTGGCTGATGTGATATTGCATACCAACCCGCATCATTAATCTAAAAATCTTTTGTTTTGTTTCTGGTGGTAATTGACGGCTGATGTTAGAAAAAGATATATAAACTTGATAAAAAATATCACAAATGAATTTCGGCAAGGCAGAAAAATTGGTTTGACGCTCGGCTATAAAAAATATCGCCTGTTTTCTAATATTATCATTTTGACAATTATTCATCATTTGCTCAACCAATTTAATTGTATCAGCCATCAATATTTTATCAGGCGGTGCATCGATAAATTGTGCT
>JBPCWX010000185.1:0-4103 GCA_051009095.1 Gammaproteobacteria bacterium
AAGCATTGCTCATGCGCGGCTTCGTGCCATTGGCGAAGATCCGCGGCGGTCGGCTGCTGACCCATAAAAACGGTGTGCGGGTGCAGATGCACCGTGCGAATGGCGATTTTGCCGTCTATTTTGCCCATATTGCCGCTGGCGCGATCTTCATATAAATCAACAACAAAGCCCGCCGTTGCCGCCTCGGAGAGAAAAAATAAACAATGGCAAGAGGACAAAGCGGCGATAAATGCTTCTTCGGGGTCGACATTTTCGGCGCGGGAAAAAGGCAGCGGCACCACCGCCGGCGATGAAGATGCGGGAATTACCGCACCGCCGTCAAAATGCCAATCATGCGCGCGGCTATATTTTTGGTCGCTAAAATTTGCGTCCCCGCGCCGCCATATAATGGTTGCTTGGTGTGTCGCCATTGGCGGATATTATACAGACACTGGCGGCGATAAATTTATGGCGGCGGGGAGTTTTGGCGCATAAGATGGTCAATGTTGCGTATTTGCAAAACAGCGTTTGGGCAGCAGAATAACCCATGCTTGCAATTCGCAGTGGAATCTAAATTCTCACCCTCCGCACTTGTGGGGGGGGTGCGAGGTCGCGCTAGCGAACTCGCGGGGGGTGTGATAATAAGTAAAGATAAACCACCCCCCGCAAGTGCTTTGGCACTTGCACCCCCCCCCTGAAGCGGGGGGTGAGATATACCGGAGGCAACAAGCAAAGGGCGAGCAATCGCACTTGCACCCCTGAAAGCGGGGTGAAATATCCTTCATTAATCTCATTCCCAAACGTCGGTTTGGGAATGAGATTAATTTAACTTGCGATTCGTTGTGGAATCCACAACCGTTTAGCAGGGGCAGACTGTTTAATATTTCGGCGTATAATGTGCCAATGGTCAATAAACAGATATTTGGCGCGGTGATAAAAATTTGGCAAGTGATGTTTTTTGTGTTTATCGCATTGTTTGGCGCGGTATTGCCGGGACAAGCGGCGGTGTGTCATCCATTATGCACGGTGCATTATGGGCTGAATTGGCAAGAAGCAAACAAAGAAGAAGTGGCGGCATGGCTGGCGGCGGGCGGTAATCTGCATATGCAAAGCGATGAAGCCAGCTTTCCGCTCGCTGAAGCCGCCTATTTTGGCAATGTGGAAGCGGCGGAGGTATTGCTCGCCGCCGGGGCGCCAGTGAATATAAGAGATCGGCGCGACCGTAATATTTTGTATTACGCCTTGGAAGGCATGAAGAATAATCCGGTTATGCCTGTGTTATTGCGTGCTGGGGCGGATGTTAACGATGCCGACCGCGAAGGGCGCGCCGCCTTGTATCATGCTTTTAACACCGGCCAAGATAGGGCGGTAATAGCGGCATTGCTGGCGGCCGGGGCGGAAGTGAATCGCCCCAACAAAGGCGGAACAACGCCGCTGCATTTGGCGACGTGGTATAACAGAAACGCCTCTTTGGTGGCCATGCTGATAGACGCCGGAGCGGATGTGAGGGCAAAAGACGGCGGCGGGAGAATCCCTTTGCACTTTGCCGCTTGGCATGATGAAGATAAACAAGTGGTTTTGCTGCTATTGACAGCAGGCGCAGAGGTGAACGCCAGAGACGGGGTTGGGCAAACACCACTGCATTATGCGGCTTCATCAAATATCGGCAGTGCGCTCATTACCGTTTTGCTTGATGCCGGCGCCGCTCTAAACGCCCGTGATAAAGACGGTAAGACGCCTTTGTATTATGCCGCCAGAAGCGCCAACACGCCCACTTTTTTTGCCTTGCTGAGGGCGGGGGCTGAAACGGTGCAAGACGCCGGCGGCAGCAGTATCATGCACGCTGCGGCAATGGGAGACAACCCCGCCATAGTGCGCGCCGCCCAGGAATTTTCGCCGATTAACGGCAAGGATAAACAGGGCGACACGCCCGCGCATTATTGGGCAAGAAGAGGAGATAATCCGACTACGCTGGATATTTTGCTTGGTTTTGGGGCGGATATTAATGCAAAAAACAACCGTGAACGTACGCCCTTGCATGAGGCTGTTTTGCGGCGAAATCAACAAACTATGGCGGCATTATTACAGCGGCAAGCCGACGTTTGCGCGCGTGATGAAGAAGGGTTGATGCCCTTGGCGCTGGCATCGGGGGGATTTTTGGATGAGGTGGAAGACGCGGAAATATTATTGCTGCGTCCCGCGGCATGCCCGCGCTAAGATAAGCAGCGCGGCGCTTAGCCGTAAAATAGCCGCGGATTTATACCGCCCGACTCAGGCGACCAGTTGCTCCAAGACAAAGGGCAAAATACCATTTTGGGCAAAATACTCACATTCGGTTGGGGTGTCAATGCGCGTTAGCACCGTCACTTCAGCCGTGTCACCGTTGGCGCGGTGAATGAGTAATTTTGCCTTTTGCCGCGGGGCCGAGGTGTTGGCGTCCACCAAAGCAAAGGTTTCATCACCGCGTAAATCGAGAGATTCAACCGAATCGCCGGCCATAAATTGACACGGCAAAACGCCCATGCCGACCAAATTGCTGCGGTGAATGCGCTCATAACTGCACGCGATAACGGCGCGGACGCCCAATAAACGCGTGCCTTTCGCCGCCCAATCGCGCGATGAGCCAGTGCCGTATTCATGACCGGCAAAAACAAATAGCGGTGTTTGCTCCTTTTGATAACGCATCGCCGCATCATAAATTGGCATTTCTTCGCCGCTGGGATGGTGTATCGTCACGCCGCCCTCAGTGCCCGGCGCCATCAAATTCCTAATGCGAACATTGGCAAAAGTGCCGCGCATCATGACTTCGTGATTGCCCCGCCGTGAGCCGTAAGAATTATAATCGGCGACTTTTACGCCATTGTCGCGCAAATATACGCCCGCCGGTGATGACGGCTTAATCGCCCCGGCCGGACTAATGTGGTCGGTGGTTACCGAATTGCCTAACATGGCCAGAGCGCGGGCGCCGCTGAGGTGGTCGGCGGAGTCTTTGGCCGGCGTTAAAAACGGCGGCATCTGAATATAGGTGGAAGAATCGCGCCATTCATAGCGCGCCCCTTGACTGGTGGGAATATCCTGCCACAAGGGAATATCCTGCTCGAAGCCGGCGCCGTAGCGTTTTTGGAAATTCGCCGGATCCATGGCGCAAGGTATGATGTCGGCGACTTCTTCCGCTGACGGCCACACATCGCGCAAATACACGGGCGCGCCATCCGTGCCATATCCCAGTGGTTCTGTCGCCAGGTCAAGGTCAATCCGTCCAGCCAGCGCAAAAGCGACCACCAGCGGC
The DNA here is from genome assembly GCA_051009095.1 of Gammaproteobacteria bacterium. Classification (GTDB taxonomy): domain Bacteria; phylum Pseudomonadota; class Gammaproteobacteria; order Tethybacterales; family Persebacteraceae; genus Doriopsillibacter. Next base: position 3,269 of record JBPCWX010000185.1, read on the forward strand.
GGACTCATCAAAAAATTAGCGCGAATGTTTTGGTGTACCCGCGCCTCAAAATTGCGGTTGCCCGACAACACCGCCACGCCGACCAAGTCATGGTCAATAATGGTGCGCTCATAATCGGCGTTGAGGGGACCCGAATTGCCGATGCAGGTGGTGCAGCCGTAGCCGACTTGATTGAATCCGATTTTTTCCAGCCACGGCAGCAATTCCGATTTTTGCAGATAATCGGTGACCACCCGCGACCCCGGAGCAAGCGAAGTTTTAACCCGCGGTGATGGTGATAAACCGCGCTGCGCCGCTTTTTTTGCCAATAAGCCGGCGGCCAATAAAACACTCGGATTGGACGTGTTGGTGCAAGAGGTGATGGCGGCAATGAGCACATCGCCGCTGCCAAGGTCGACGCCGTTGCTGGCGTGACGGGCGCGCAGCTCCTCGGCGGTTTTGCCATAGCCGCCGGCGGATACGGGGGCGGTGAAGAGGTCGGTGAATTTTTGTTTGAGCTGGCGCAGGGGGATGCGGTCTTGCGGGCGTTTGGGGCCGGCAACTGAAGGTTCCACCGATGATAAATCCAATGACAGGGTTTGCGTGTAATCGCATTCGCCGGCGGCGGGGATGCCAAACATGCCTTGCGCCTGGTAATAATCCGCCACCGTTTGCAACCGCTCTTTATCGCGTCCGGTGGCGCGCAAATAATCCAGCGTTTTTTCATCGATGGGAAAAAATCCCATGGTGGCGCCATATTCGGGCGCCATATTGCCGATGGTGGCGCGATCGGGCACCGACAGGGAGCGCGCGCCGTCTCCAAAAAATTCCACAAACTTGCCCACCACATCGGCGG
>JBPCWX010000186.1:0-3950 GCA_051009095.1 Gammaproteobacteria bacterium
GCAAGAAACTCGGCGTGCAGGATAATCCACAACCCCGCGGAGGCGACAAAGGCGACGACAAGAAACAGTGCGGCGTGGACGGGATTGCGGGCAAAAACAACCCCCAGCGCCGCCGACAACAGCAAGATGGCAAAAACAGCAAATACAAACAGCGTGAACTCAGGCATATTTTTTATTTTACCACTGCCGCCGCCACATTTTGCCGCTTGCTCGGCAGTCGGCGGGCAACTTTGGATAAAGAGCAAAAATTTGGTGCTGCATCATGCTCAAAAAACACTTGTTGTTTTTGCTTCATGGATTAATCTTCATCCTGCAAAAGCGCCGCCAAAGCTTCAAACGGCAGCAATACACAACCATAGCGCGCCGGGTGTTTAATCACCGGTGAAAAAACGGCCATCGCCGGCGGCATGGCGCCGGCGAACATGGGCAAAATATCATGACAAAGCTTGCGCAGTGCGGCTTTGTTTGGTTGCTGAGCGCTAAACTCCAGCATCTTTACCGCCGCCGCTTCGCATAATATGCAGCCGCGGGTACGCTGCCGCAGCAGCCGCAAATTATCCTTATCGCCGCTGGCGGTGAGCAAAATTTCATCGCCGCACAATGGATTGCGGCGACAAACGCGAAAATCGGCGGACGGTAATTCTTCACCCGGCCGCGCCATTTTGGCCAGAGTCAATAATTTTTGCTGATAAACCGAATCATTCATGTCAGAATATTCAATGCCTCTTGCACTTTGGCGACTGCAGCGTCGATATCGGCGGCGGTGTTGTATGGGGCTATGCTAAATCGCACACAACCGTCAATATGCAATAACCGCATCAAGGGCTGGGCGCAATGATGTCCGCCGCGGGCGGCAATTCCATGTGCCGCCAATAGTTGACAAATATCGTGCGGGTGCGCCTCGGCGCAAAAAGAAACAATGGGCGCATCCCCCGCCTGCGGCGCGCCCAATACGCGCACGCCCGCCGACTTCAAGCCATGCCGCAGCTGCTCGGTCAAGTCATCTGCAAGAGCGCGCAAAGTGTGCCAATCCCATTGTTTCATCCATGCCAGTGCCGCCCCCAAACCCACTGCTTGCGACACCGGCGGCGTACCCGCCTCAAAACGCATCGGCGGCGGGCGATAGGTTGAGTGGCTATTTTCCACTTCTTCAATCATGCCGCCGCCGCCAAAAAAGGGCGGCAGTTTTGCCAATAATTCTCGCCGCCCCCACAGCACGCCGATGCCGGTGGGAGCATAGCATTTGTGTCCCGCAAAGGCATAAAAATCCGCGCCGGCGGTGGATAAATTTGGCAAGCCGTGCGGCACTTCCTGAGCGCCATCAACCACCAGCAAGGCGCCATTTTCCCGCGCCAGCGCCGCCAGTTCCGCCAGCGGCGGGCGCGCTCCCAACACATTAGCGGCAGCGGCAACCGCCAGCACGCGCGGCCGTTGCCGATCGGTGTGCAAAGACTTTGCCCATGCCGCCGCATCGGGGCGGCCATCATCCATCGCCGGCAGCCAGCGCAGGGTAAAACCACGCTTTGCCGCCGCCATCTGCCACGGCACAATATTGCTGTGGTGATTATCCGCCGCCAACCACACGGCATCTTTTGCCCCCAGATTTTCAGTGAGCGAAAAAGCCAGCAGATTAAGCGCGGCCGTTGCGCCGCTGGTAAAAATAATTTCATCGGCGGCGGCGCCCACGGCGGCGGCCACACAATGGCGGGCGTTTTCGTAATGCGCGGTTGCCTCTTCCGCCCACTGATAAACCCCCCGCCCAACATTGCCGCGCGTTTGTCCGTCATATGTGGAGACGGCGTCAATCACCGCTTGCGGCATCAATGACATTGCGGCGTTGTCCAGATAGCACCCGCCACCCGCCAAAAGTGGAATTTGTGCGCGCACCGCTGCGGCTAATCGGTCGCTTGTCATTCCACCGCCTCCCCCGGGCGGTCAATATCAAACAGCACCCCTGAGCCGGTCGGCACTTCGGCAATAACATGCTCGGCAAATAATGCCCGCGCGCCGATGTCGCCCTGCAACTTGCTCAGCGTGGCAAAATGACGGCGACCCAACAGAACCGGATTGCCGCGCTTGCCTTGGTATGCCGGGACAACAATATCCGCCGCGCCAAAAGCCGCCGTTACTGCGGCAATATCTTCCACTTGCACCAGCGGCATATCGCCCAGCATCACCAGCACCGCATCAGCGCCGCCGACTTCTTGCAGGCCACAGCGCAATGATGATGCCATGCCCGATTCATAATCGGGATTGTTTATGGTCGGCATATCCAATAATGCGGCGACGGCCTCAGCATCGCGTCCGCACACCGCCACCGTGCGTTGAATCAAGCCAGTATGCTGCGCTTTTGCCAAAGTGCCCGCGGCGTGGCACGCCAGCGGTTTGCCGCGCCAAGGGCACAATAATTTATTGTCGCCAAAACGCGCCGACGTGCCGGCGGCCAGCAAAATGGCATTGATTATCGGTGTTGCCGTGCTGCGGCGGGCCGGGCGTTCAACAATATCCTCCAGCAACCCTCCGGCGCCCAAGGCGGCAATGTCGTCGCTGTCGGTTTTGATGCCAGCCAGCAAGCGCGCCAAAATCCAATCAAAACCATTCAATTTAGGCGAGCGGGCGCAACCGGGCAAAATAATACAGGGGGCTTTGTTAAATTCGCCCAAAACAAGCAGATTACCCGGATCCACCGGCATGCCAAAGCGCGCCACTGAACCGCCGGCGGCAAGCAGCCCGGCGGGCACTTCATCAGCCAAATCGCATACGGCGCTGGCGCCGGCGATGAGATATAAATCGGGGGCGGCGGTTTGGTGAATGGCGCGCAGAGTGGTCGCCACCGCGTCGCGGTCATGCGCACACCGCCATTCACCCGACAAGTTATTATCCAGCGCCGCTAAGCGCCGCGCGGTGATGGCGGCAGTCTTATCCAACACCCGCTCCGCCAAGGCGGGCAGCCGCGTTTGCACCAGCGCCGCGGTCATTTTTTGATACGGCCGCACCGAAAGCAAAGCGGTAAATTTTTGGGCGGCGGCCACCGCCGCAGTGGGTGCGGCAAAAGAGATAATTTTAACGGTGGCCACCATCTGTCCTTTTTCCACCCGTGCCAATGGCGGCAAGGTCGCCAAGGTGATGTCGGGTGAAATGCGGTTGAGCGCGGCCAAAGATGAACGGTCAAATGTCAGCAAACCCGCACAGCAGGCAAACAGATTAACCCGTCCGTGCACGGCTTTTTGCGGCGACAACTGAGCCCCGCAAACAGTATCGCCAATGGCGGTGGCGGCGGCATTTTCCGCCGTATCTTCGGCTTCCAAAAAAGCGACAGCGACATTTTTTATGCCGGCCTGCTGCAACTGCTGAATATCGTCAGCGGTCAATTTTTGCCCTTTGGCGATGCGGCCTTCGGCAGTTTTTTGCGCATGCGCCAAAATGCCGCCGCTCGCCTGTGCCGGGGGAATACGGATAAATTTCATGATGACCCTAAGCGGCAATAAAATTTCATCTGCACATTATAAAACGCCATTGCCCAATTTTTCCGCCTGAGGGGATATACCCCGATTTTTGCCGCGCCCAAAAAGGCATCCCCAAGGGGAGTCGAACCCCTGTTGCCGCCGTGAAAGGGCGGTGTCCTAGGCCTCTAGACGATGGGGACATCGCAAGTGCGGGAGGCATTTGGCATTTCCGCAATAATCTGTGCGGCGTGACACACCTGGGCGATGCGGCAAACCGCTAACCTTTTATTATATCAAAAGAAAAGCCTGAATCTATAAATTCATGCTCAGCCGCACGGTTGCTGTTACGCAAAGTTAACCTTGTCTTATATTCATCGGGCGGCGCTTTTGCGGCGTGATGATATGAATGTTATGGAGCATCTTATCTTTAAGTGGACAGCATTATACCCGCCCAAATCTGCCCAGCGTGCGACCGCCCATCATCCCATGGTTATGGGAAGACCA
>JBPCWX010000187.1:0-24398 GCA_051009095.1 Gammaproteobacteria bacterium
AAATAGCCATGCACCGCCGGCGAAGCGGCCAGCGATAGATGACCACTCACCGAACTTTTGTCGCCACCCCGCAGGTTTGCCGCATCTTCGGCCAAGTTGAGCATTTTTTCGCAATAGCGCTGAAAACGCATGCCGTTGCGGGTAGGGTACATGCCGTCATGGCGGCGCTCAAACAAAGAAACATCCAAAAAATTTTCCAAGTGATGAATGGCGGCGGTAATCGCGGCGGGAGAAATATTAATCTGATGTGCCGCCGCGGTGACTTGCTTAGTGTCGGCAACCGCCAAAAAATATTTCATTCTTTTTAATGTCAGCATGTCCGCCGCCCGTGAGCGAACAAGGGCAACGCCGGACGAAACAGGCGCGTCTTTCAAGACGCCGTCGCGGCGAATTTTTATATAGCGTGGCAAATTTTTCATATTAGGTCTTTCCTCTTAATGCGGTGTAAAGATGCCGATAATTATAAAGGCAATAAACAAGCTGAACCACCGGCTACATCAAGCATATGCTGCGAAAATGGCTCGCCCACATAAAAACAGGACAGTGCGGAAATTTTGCGGCGGGTTAATTCCCTCTTTAAGGAATTGCCGATTTTTGCTTTCGACGGCACCGACCATTCTGACATCAACAACAGAAATATTTTTCCGAGTCCACACGGCGGCTAACAATAAGCCATTAAAAAGATACAAAAAAATTAGGATTACGGTACAGGTGCGATTTGATTATTGAAAATTAAACCGACTCCAAGACAACCGCAGCGCCTTGTCCGACGCCCACACACATGGCCGCCAAAGCCCGCCCACCGCCGCGCCGCTGTATTGTCAATGCCGCGGTGCCGACAATGCGCGCGCCCGACATGCCCAGAGGATGACCTAATGAAATTGCGCCGCCGTTAGGGTTGACGCTGGGCGCGTCTTCGGCAACATCCCACGCGCGCAAAACCGCCACCGCTTGCGCCGCAAAAGCCTCGTTTAATTCAATCACCTCAAAATCCGCCGGGCGGGTTTTTAATCGAGCGCATAATTTATCGCCTGCTGCCGCCGCGCCGATGCCCATTATCCGCGGCGCCACGCCGACAGAGGTGCCTCCGACCAGCCGCGTGATGGGCGATAAACCGTGTTGCGCCGCTGCGTTTGCCGAGGCGATAATCAACGCCGCCGCACCATCATTTACGCCGCTGGCATTGCCCGCCGTTACCGTACCATTGGCGCGAAAAGGAGTCGGCAGTTTTGCCAAGTCTGCCGCCGTGGTGTTGGGGCGGGGGTGTTCATCGGTGCGCACCACGGTTTGGGTTTTGGCTATGGTAATCGGCATTATTTCCGCCGCCAAAAGCGTGGCTGCGGCGGCGGTTTTTTGCTGTGAGCGCAAGGCAAAAGCGTCTTGGGCAACACGGCCGACCTTAAATTCGGCGGCAACATTCTCGGCGGTTTCCGGCATCGATTCCACGCCGTATTGGGCGCGTAATTGTTCATGGACAAAACGCCAGCCAATCGTGGTGTCGTATATTTCCGCTTGGCGCGAAAACGCCGCCGTTGCTTTGGGTATGACAAAAGGGGCGCGCGACATGCTTTCGCTGCCGCCCACCACAACCAATTCCGCCTCGCCTGATTTAATCATGCGCGCTCCCATGATGACGGCATCCATGCCCGAGGCGCACAAGCGGTTGACGGTAATGCCCGGCACGCGCTCGGCAAAACCCGCCAGCAACAGCGCCATGCGTGCCACATTGCGATTGTCCTCACCCGCTTGATTGGCACATCCCATAATGACCTCGTCGGCTTCTTCGCTTAGCCATGGGTGTTTTTTGGCCAGATAAGCCAGCGGCATCGCCGCCAAATCATCGGCGCGAAGGTTGGCCAAGACGCCGCCATAGCGCCCAATCGGGGTGCGAATGTAGTCGCAAATAAAGGCTTCGGCGGTCATGGTGATTTTGCCCCGGTGCGGGCGCGGTGCTTTGTTTTCACCATCATTTCCTGCGGATGAATGTCGGCGATCTGCCGCCGTTTGAGTTCCGCCCGCTGGCGCGGCTGACAAGGGCGCAGACTATCGCGGCAGCGTCCAGCCAAGCGGTGATATGCTTGTGTTCCCGCCATCTTCCAGGCAATTTCTTCGGCGCTTAGGGGGCGCGTTGTTTTTGCCGGCATACCAATCGTCAGGGTTTGCGGCGGGGCAATAAAACCTGCGGCGACGAGCGCTTTGGCGGCGACTATGGCGGACTCGCCGATGATGGCGCCGTCCAAAATAACCGCACCGATTCCAATCATGGCGTTTTTTTCAATGCGGCAGCCGTGCAAAATTGCGCCGTGACCGATATGCCCGTCTTCGCCGACAAAAACCATCTCGCCCGGAAAAGCGTGCATGGTGCAGCTGTCTTGCACATTGCTGCCGTCAGCCAGCACAATGCGCCCAAAATCTCCGCGCAAAGAGGCATTTGGCCCCACGTAAACATTAGCGCCAATAAAAACATCGCCGATGACCACCGCCTGCGGATGAACAAAAGCGGAAGGCTGGACCACCGGACGCAACCCGTCAATTTCATAAAAGGGGTTGGGCGTCATGGTGCAGGGCGGCGGCTTTGAGCGATATAAAAACGGGGAGTGATAAATGCGCTGTCTATTAAACAGGCGCTGCCCGCCGCATTTGACCCAGTGCCGTGATAATCGCTGAATGCGGCGGAAAAATTAACCAAGGTGTCGCCTTGCAAATTGACGGCGCTATTGACGCCGGCGCCGGCGGCAAGGTCTGTGGCGCGGGTGATTAAATCTTCATCATCTGACCAAATGGCTGCTGTCAAGGCACCGCAAGAGGCAAAACAGCCGCGCATTTCCTGCAAGCCGGTGGCGGCATCAGGGGTTTCAATTAAAAAGGCAATGGGGCCAAAATGTTCACGCCGATGCCAATCTGTTTGTGTTGAGTCGAGCCGCACCAGCAGCGGTGAGCGCATGCGCGCTTCGGTAAAAGATGGATGAGCCGGCACTGTGGCATGGCGAATAATATCGGGCAAAGCGGCGGCAGCTTCCACCCGCTTGATGGTCTCCGGTGATTGAATAGCGCCCAATATTTCGGCGGCGCGCAATTCATCGCCCAGCAATTCATCCATGGCCGTGCGGAGTGCGTCTGCGGTTTGGGCAAAATGTGCGCGGGGGATAAATATATTTTGCGGTGAGGTGCACATTTGACCGGAATACAAAGACAATGACAGTGCCAAATTGCGTGCCATGGCCGTGGGCTCGGACAACGCGTCAACAAGGGCGCAATTAACGCCCGATTTTTCGGTGAATACCCGTGCTTGCGGTGCGTTTTGCTCCAGCCAGTTGCCAAAGGTGCTGCTGCCGGTGAAATCAATAATTTTGACGCAAGGGTCTTGCGCCAGTGCCGGAGCCAGCGGCGCCTCCATGGAATCCGCCGCCAGCATCACCGCATCACTATTCAAACCACAGTCGGCAAGCGTTTCGCGCATGACTTCCACGGTAATCGCCAAGGGCAAAATAACCGCCGGGTGCGGCTTGATAATCACCGCATTGCCGCAAACTAAGTTGGCAAAAATGGGCGGGTAACCATTCCATGTTGGAAATGTTGCACATGCGACCACTAAGCCAACACCTCGCGGCATGGCGCGATATTGTTTGTCGATGCGCAGCGGCTCATGTTTGCCGCGCGGTTTTTCCCATCTGATGTTTTGCGGCGTGCGCTCCAGCTCTTCCACCGCATACCCGATGGCTTCCAAGGCGCGGTCCAAGGCATGGGTGACGCCTGCTTGAAAAGCCATCACAAAACCTTGTCCGGTGGTGTGCATGACCGCATAGCCCAACTCAAATTTTCGCGCCCACAATCTTGCCAAAATTTCCAGCGCCACGCCGGCGCGTGCCGCTGGCGATAGAGCCGCCAATGATTCGCCGCCTTTGACAGCGCGCGTCGTCAATTCTTCCGGCGCACCAGTGGGATAGCGAATGTCCAGAGCCAAACCATATGGCGAATGTTCATTGCCGACTTCTTGTTGGGCGGTAAATTCGGGCAGGGTAAAGGCGCGACCCAAATGCGAGGTAAAAGCCCGCTTTCCTGCTTCATGGCTGCCGGCGCCGTGAACTTTTTCGCTTGGCGTTTCCGCGAAGGCGCTCCAAAAACTGCGCGTGCCAAGGTGTGTCCGTGCCTCATTGAGCCACTGTTGGTGTTGATGTAGCCACTCTCTGGCTTGCGTTTCAGAATTGCTGGTCATGACCTTGTCCGATTGGGAAGAAAATTTTTTACTACAAAATTATTATTTTTTGCCGATATATTGTATCATATTGTCGGGATAACAAAGTATGAATTTTCACACCATCATTTTGGCACGGCGAGACAACCTGCTTTGTTTGACGCTCAATCGTCCGGACAAGTTAAACAGTGTCGACGCCGTCATGCGGGAAGAAATTAGCCTGGCCTTGGCCGATGCCAGTGCTGATGACACGGTGCGCGCCGTGTTATTGACCGGCGCCGGGCGTGGCTTTTGCGCCGGTCAGGATCTGAGCGAGCGCGACATTCGTGCTGACAAGGCGTCGCCCAATTTAGAAAAATCTTTGCGTGATGGCTACAACCCGATCATACAGACCTTGGCAACCATGCCCAAACCCATTGTTTGCGCGGTCAATGGCGTGGCCGCCGGAGCGGGAGCCAATATCGCGCTGGCGTGCGATTTTGTCATTGCCGCGCATTCGGCGCGTTTCATACAGGCATTTTGCAAAATTGGTTTGGTGCCCGATTGCGGCGGCACGTGGTTTTTGCCCAGGCTGGTCGGTTTGGCGCGGGCGCGTTCTTTGGCCATGTTAGGCGATGCCGTTGATGCCACCACCGCCGCTGCTTGGGGAATGATTTATCAATGTGTCGCCGATGATGAATTGACCGCCCACAGCGAAGCATTGGCGGCGCGGCTGGCGCAAGCGCCCACGGCGGCCTTGGGCAAAATCAAAAATTTGCTGCTGGCAAGTGGCGACCATTCTTTGCCGGCGCAGTTGGCATTGGAGGCTAAGACGCAAGACGAGGCCGGACGCAGCGCCGATTACGCCGAAGGGACACAGGCTTTTTTGCAGCGCCGCGCGCCGGCGTTTGTCGGCAAATGACAAACGCAGCGATGACGGTGGCGGCACGCGACATGTTTGCCCGCGATCGGGCGTCGCGGGCGGCGGGTATGCAGATTGAAGCCGCGGCCAGCGGTTATGCGCGGCTGACTTTGACAGTGCGCGAGGATATGCTGAATGGCCACAACATTTGTCATGGCGGGGTGCTTTTTATGCTGGCCGATTCGGCGTTTGCCTTTGCTTCCAACGCCGATAATCATTTGGTTGTGGCGGCTGGCTGCGATATTGAATATTTTCGCCCAGCGCACTTGGGGGATAAACTTATTGCGACTTGTCGACTGCGTCAAGAACGCGGACGGACAAATTATTATGACGTAGACATCGTCAACAGTGACGGCGAGGCCATGGCTATTTTCCGCGGCCGCGGCCGGGTAATAGACGGTGTCGCAGCGGCGGCCACGCAAAAAAAAGATGAAACAGCAATATGAAGCCATAGAAAACGCAAGCAGAGACGAAATCGCGGCGCTGCAACTGACGCGGTTGCAAAAAACAGTGCATTGGGCCTATAACAATATCCCGCACTACCGCGAGTCTTTTACCGCCGCCGCTGTTCATCCAGACGACATTCGCTCCTTAGATGATATTACTCGCCTGCCGTTTACCACTAAGGACGATTTGCGCCGCCACTATCCATATGGCATGTTTGCCGTGCCTTTGGATAAAATCGCGCGCATTCATGCTTCCAGCGGCACCACCGGCAAACCCACAGTGGTCGGCTATACGGCCCATGACATTGAGCAATGGGCGTCATTAGTGGCGCGTTCAATTTATGCCGCCGGCGGGCGGGCGGGCGATCTGACTCATGTTTCATATGGCTATGGTTTATTCACCGGCGGCTTAGGGGCGCATTATGGGGCGGAAAAATTAGGCTGTCCGATAGTGCCGGCTTCTGGTGGTTTCACCCCGCGGCAAGCGCAGCTTATCGCCGATCTAAAACCGCGTATTATCATGGTCACACCTTCTTATATGCTCAACATTTTGGACGAAATGGAGCGGCAAGGGCAGGACGCCGCTCAGTCTTCACTGCGCATTGGTATTTTTGGCGCCGAGCCGTGGTCCAATGACATGCGCACCGAAGTGGAGGCGCGCGGCGGTTTGGATGCCGTGGATATTTATGGTTTGTCGGAAGTGATGGGGCCAGGAGTAGCCAGCGAATGCGTGGAAACCAAGGATGGCTTAACCGTGTGGGAAGACCACTTTTATCCCGAAATTATTGACCCCAACACCGGCGCTTCTTTACCGGACGGTGAATTTGGCGAACTGGTGTTTACCACACTGACTAAAGAGGGCGGTCCTTTGCTTCGCTATCGCACCCGCGACCTGACGCGACTCTTGCCGGGGAGCGCGCGCAATATGAGACGGCTGGAGAAAATCACCGGGCGCAGTGATGATATGCTGATTATTCGCGGCGTTAATGTTTTTCCATCACAAATAGAAGAGTTATTGTTTCAGCAGCCGGCGTTGGCGCCGCATTATCAGTTGCTGGTGGAGCGCATGGATAATTTGGATCAATTGACGGTGCTGGTGGAGCCGCGCCCCGGGGTGGATGATGACACGGTGCAACAGGCGGTGGCGGCTTTGGGCGACAGCATTAAAGGATTCATTGGCACCCGCGCGACGGTGTCTTGTTGTGCTTGCGGTGAGGTGGAACGGTCGGCCGGCAAAGCGCGGCGAGTAGTGGATAAGCGCCATGACTGAATGGCGTTTGACTTTGGGCGAGCTGCCGCCGTTGCGAAGTGAGCGGCCGCGGGTCAAATCGCTGTTATCCACGGTCTTTGGCGATGTGGTTAGCGCTCACGGCGGAGTGGTCAATTTGGCGGGACTGATTCAAATTGGGGCGGCGTTTGGCTCTAATGAACGCAATGTGCGCACTGCGGTCTATCGCATGGCCGGCGAAGGCTGGCTCGTCGGGCAGCGGCTGGGGCGCACCAGTTATTATCGCTTATCGCCGCACGGACGGGAGCGTTTTACCGCGGCCCGCCGCCGTGTCTATGGCGTCGGGGGGCAATGCTTGCCTAAGCGTTGGCAGCTTATCATTGCCCCGCAACTGTCGGTTGCGGCGCGTGAAATTTTGCACCGAGATATGCGCTGGCTTGGTTTTGCCAAAGTTGCCGCCGGCGTATTGATTGGTGTCGACGATAATACGGACAAAGTGAATGCGGTGCTGGGTGAATTGGGCTTGTGCGATTCTGTTTTTGTGTTTTCCGTCTGCGACCAAGAGGAAGAATCTCCCCGTCGGCGCAATTTGTGGCGGCGCTTTGTCGCCGAGCGATGGAATTTGAGCGACGTGGAAAATCGTCACCGTATTTTTTTACAAACTTTTCGCTTGGTGTGGCGGCGCTTGCAAAAGGGCGCAGTGTTATCGGATTGGGATGCGCTCAAATTGCGCGTGTTTCTGATTCATGAATTTCGCCGCGCTTTACTGCCAGATCCAGATTTACCGCTGTCGCTGCTGCCAGCCCAATGGCACGGCCATCAGGCGCGCGATTTATGCACCGACTTATATCGGCATATTGCCGTGGCCGGCGAGAAGGCGGCGCGGCTGCTTTTTTGCACTCCCGATGGTGAGGTCTTGCCGCCGGCGGATGATGATTTTTGGCAGCGCTTTGGCGGCATCCATCGCCGGGCGGAAGAAAACGAATGGCGACGGCAGGCCTAATGATGCGACGTGTACAAATGCAATGCCTGCTCCAACTGCGTGAGCGTTTGTTGCAGAGATTTTCTTTGCTGCGGTGTCAGGGTGACCAGCAAGTCGCGCTCCCAGGCCAGCACGCGCGGGGTAATATCCCGATAAATTTTTTGCCCGGCGGCGGCAAGCGATGCGTATTTGCGGCGCGCATCTTTGGGGTCGCTGCGCACCATAATAATTTTCTGCGCCGCAAGATTTTTCAAGGCACGGCTAATTTTAACCTTGTCCATGCTGGTCATTTGGGCGATGTCGCCGGCGCTCACCTCGCCATACTCGGCAAGAACGGCAATAGTCCGCCATTGCGCGCGCGACAAGCCATGCCGAAGATGATAAATCTGAGACACGCCGTTACTGGCATGGGTGCTCAGCAAAGCCAAGCGATGCGGCAAAAATGTTTTCAGTTGAAATTTTTTCGATATCTCAGTTTTCTTCATCGCACTAGGCATAATAGCACAGCATTTGCCCATTTGTGCGATACATTTTTTTATCACCCACAAGGAGAATCATTATGAACACTTCTAAAATTAACAAACTCTTGCTGGCGGCGGTGCTGGCACTGTCTACGGCACCGGTAGCCGCACGCGATATGGTTGTTGGCTCATGGCTGCCGCCAACGCATCCGATGAACGCCGAGGTTTTGCCAACCTGGGGGGAATGGATTAACGAAGCCACCGAGGGACGCGTCAAGCTGCGGATTGAATATCATTCGGGGCATCCTAAGGATGTCTTTGATGGTGTGGAAGACGGCACATATGACGCCGGCTGGTCTTTTCACGGCTACATTCCCGGGCGTTTTAAGTTAACCGAAATTGTCGAACTGCCTTTGCTCAACGCCGGCCCCGAAGCGGCATCAGCGGCATACTGGCGAGTGTATGAAAAATATCTGGCGAGCAGCGGAGAACATGACGGTTTGCATTTGGCGGGGCTGTTCACTCACGGCCCAGGGCAAATTATGATGCGCGCGCCGATTGACGGCATTGACGACATGCAAGGCAAAAAAGTCCGCGTTGGCGGCGGCATCCAAGGCGAAATTGCCAAGCGCATGGGCGTTGTTGTGGTGCCGGCGCCCGGCTCCAAAGTGTATGAAATTCTATCCACCGGAGTTGCTGACGGTGTTTTTATGCCGGTGGGAGAGCAAAAAACACTGCGCTTGGCGGAAGTGGCAAAATTCATCTTTGAACAGCCAGAAGGCATGTATTTGGGCAGTTTTGGTGTTTTTATTAATCCCGCCTTTTTGCAGTCTTTATCGGCCGCCGACCGTGAGGCGATCAGCGCCGCCTCCGGTGAAAAATTGTCGGCCATGGCCGGCCGGGTGTGGGGCGGAAATGATGACGCCGGTTTGGCTGCGGCGCGTGCCGCCGGCAATCAAATTGTGCAAGCCAGCGCGGCGGAGCAAAAAAAGTTTCGCGATTTGGTGCAAGGCATGGATGAGCAGTGGTTGCAGAAAGTCGCCGACCGCAATGTTGATGCCGCCGCTGCGTTGCGGGAGCTTCGCGATATTGCCCGTTCTTATTGATGCGCGGGTTGGATGCCACTTTGCGGCTGTTGGAAAAAACAGCGGAAATCATCGGTGGCGTGACTCTGGCCTTGGTGGTCGGACTCACTGTCGCCGATGTGGTGGGGCGATATTTTTTTAACGCCCCTCTTGGCGGCGCTACGGAGTTAACCGAGTTTGGCGTTGCGATGGTGGTATTCTCCGCGCTGCCCGCGGTGACGTGGAATCAAGGTCATGTCGCCGTGGATTTACTGGATAAGTGGACGCCGTTGTGGTTGCGGCACTGGCGCGCACTCGCCATTGATGTCATTTTTGCGGTTTGCTTGGCCGTGCTGGGCAAGCGTATTGGGGAAATTGCTTTGCGGGCAGATCGGCGTGAGGAGGTTTCTGAATACTTAGCCTTGCCCATGGCGTGGATTTACGGTTATATCGCGCTCATATGCGGCTTGGTGGCGCTGGGCTTGCTGGCCAAGGCATGGCGTCGCGCTGGCGTTGCGACCGCCTCACCATCCGTCCAATCTTCTCAATGACCGCAGCCCTTATCGGCTTTGCCGTTTTGCTCGCGCTGATTTTATTGCGCGTTCCCATCGCGCTGAGCATGGGGTTGGTTGGTTTTTTTGGCTTTGCCGTTTTGCAGGGGCTGACGTGGGAAAATATGCTGGATTATCGGTGGACGCCGTCATTGTCATCGGCGGCACGGCGTGTTGCTACAACGGCATTGCAATACGGCTTATCAGTGATTCCGCTGTTTGTGCTCATGGGGAATTTAATTGCCCGCGCCGGCGTATCTCAGCAGATTTATAATGCGTCACACGCTTTTTTGGGGCATCGGCCGGGCGGTTTGGCGGCGGCGACGGTGGTGGCTTGTGGTGGTTTTTCGGCGATCTGCGGTTCCAGTTTAGCCACCGCAGCGACCATGTCAAAAGTGGCGATTCCAGAAATGCGAAAATTTGGCTATGCGGATTCTTTATCCACGGCGGCGGTGGCGGCGGGCGGCACTTTGGGGATTTTAATTCCGCCCAGCGTCATTTTAGTGATTTATGGGATTTTGACGGAGACCAGCATTCGTGAATTATTTGCGGCGGGTTTTTTGCCCGGCGTGGTGGGTATCTTGTTTTATTTGGGAGCAGTGCGATGGACGGTATGGCGGCGGCCAGAGTCGGCGCCGTCCACCGGCGCACCGATGCCATGGCTCATGCGTTGGCGGGCTTTGTGGCATGTGCGCGGTGCCTTGGGGCTTTTTGTCTTGGTCATCGGCGGCATTTATGCGGGCGTATTTACGCCCACCGAGGCGGCGGGGGTGGGTGCGGGCGGTGCTTTTGCCATTGCCATCTGGCGGCGCGCGCTCAGTGGGCAGCAACTGTTATCGGCATTGTGCGAGTCGGCGCGCACGTCGGCGATGCTTTTTTCCGTTCTCATCGGGGCACTCATTTTTTCAACTTTCATTAATCGGTCGGGAATGCCGGATGATTTAACGGCGTTTATTAACGGATTAAACGCGCCGCCATTAGCGGCTTTATCGGCGATTTTGCTCATATACATTGTTTTGGGGATGCTTTTTGAGAGTCTGTCCATGCTGCTCTTGACCATCCCGGTTTTTTTTCCGGTAGTGGCGGCGCTGGGTTATGACCCGGTGTGGTTTGGCATCATTGCCGTGGTGGTAACAGAGATTAGTTTAATTACGCCGCCGGTGGGATTAAATGTATTTGTGCTGGCCAATGCCATGGGTGGTGCGTCAACCACAACCATTTTTCGCGGCGTCACGCCGTTTTGGTTGGCCGACATTTTGCGTTTGGCGGTACTGGTTATGTTTCCCGCCATTTCTCTGTGGCTGCCGCAGTTGTTATATGGATAAAAGCGGTAGTTTATCTTGGCACGTGCGGCGACATTTAAGACCGCGGAGTTTTTACCGAGTCAGTTTGCTCGCGCCATGCCAGCAAAGCAATCAGGGAACTGGCGCAAACCGCCAGCATATAGGCGCTCCATGCCGTCATACCGCTGTCATACCATGCGGTGAGCACCGAGGCGCCAATCGCCCCGACTGACATGGCAACAAAGCCGATGAGCGAAGAGGCAAACCCCGCCATGTCGCCGTGCTGATCCATTGCCAGCGCCGCAGCATTGGCTATGACTGCCAAATATCCGCTGGCAAAAACAAACACCAGCACGGCAAAAAGCGGAGCGTTTAGCGCTTCCATTTGCGCCAGCAGCAGCACTGTGGCAGCGGCGGCACTGAAGACGGCGGCAGCAGTACGGGCACTGTTAACAATGCCGATTTTGCCAATTAATATGCGATTTACCGTTTGACCAAGGGCGATGCCGATGCCTTGCGAGGCAAAAAAGAGGGCGAATAATAATCCCGTCACGCCAAAATGAACAGCGTATAATTGTGCCGAGTTGGCGAGAAAAAATTGCATGGAAATAGACACCCAGCCGCCCAATAGCAGAAAAAATCTTGATTGACGGCAATGCCAAAAACGCCGAGTTAGCGCCAGCATATGCGACCAGTGACATGCCTGCGGGTTGCGGACTTTGATGGTTTCGGGTAGGGCGACAACGGCGATGAGCAGCAGCGTCCCGCCAAACCCTGACATGCCAATAAATACGGCGCGCCAGCCGATAGCGGTGGCCAGTGCCCAGCCTAACAGCGGGGCAATCAGCGGGCCAATGGCAAACACGCCCATGGCCATGGCCATTTGCCGCGCCAACGTGCGGCCGCTGTATAAATCGCGCAACAGGGCCCGCCCGATGACATGACCGACGGCGCCGCCCAATCCTTGTAAAAATCGCCCGCCCAATAATACACTGATGCTATCGGCAACACCGCTCAGCAAGCCGCCCGCCAGATAGATGCCTAAGCCGGCAATGAGCGCCGGCCGTCGTCCCCAGCGATCGGATAGTGGGCCAAAAATCATCTGCCCGCAGCCAAAAGCCAGCAAATACACAGTAACAGTCATTTTTGTCAAAGTGTCTTTGGTGTTTAGTGAATCGGTGATAGCCGACAGCGCCGGCAGCATGATGTCGATGGAAAAAGCGGACAGCGCATAAAGGACGCCGCAATAAACAACCAATGCGTTATGTCTTGGGGGCATTGAGGATGGTCGCGTTAAAGCAAAAAATTTGCGCTAATCGCATATCGTTTCGCAGTGCTCAATCAGGGCGATTGCGCGGCTGAGATAACCGCGAAGTTTGGGCGGCAAAACACCGCCCAACGGCAAATATATATTGGCAAAAAGGTCGCTTCATGATGCGCCGATAAAAGTGCCGCCGCTTTTTGCCAGTCGCACCAGCAGCGGCGCCGGCTCCCACCATCGGCCAAATTGCCGGTGAAACTCCTGCACCCTTGCCAAAATATAGGCAGCACCCATTTTGTCAGCACAAAACATGGGACCGCCGAGGTATGACGGAAAACCGTAGCCGGTAACATAAATCATGTCAATGTCGCTTGCACGGCGGGCGATTCCTTCATCCAAAACTTTAGCGCCTTCATTAATCAACGCCAATAGGCAACGCTCAACAATGAAGCGGGAGGATAATCGGCGGCGGCAAATACCGCGCGCGGCGGCGGCATCTTTGATAAACGCCAGAGTCGCACGATCAGGAATAGGGTGGCGCTTGCCTTTCTCGTAGCGATAATAACCGGCGCCGCTTTTTTGCCCCAGGCGGCCGGCTTGATATAGTCTTTCCAACACGCCCGGGCGCGGATAGTCAGATGATAAATTTGCCCATACATGCTGACGAATGTTGCGGCCGTTATCCAACCCCGATAAATCCCGCGCCGCCAAAGGGCCCATGGCCATGCCAAAACCGCGCAGGGCAGCGTCCACTTGCTGCGGGGTGGCGCCTTCTTCCAATAAAAATTCAGCTTCGCGGCCATATCCTGTATATAGCCGATTGCCCACAAAGCCGGGACACACGCCAACCACCACCGGCGCTTTGCCCAGCGTTTTGGCCAGACGAAGAGCGGTAGCCAGCGCAGCGGGTGATGTATCGCGCCCGCGCACAATTTCCAACAGCCGCATATGATGCGCCGGCATAAAAAAGTGCAGCCCCAACACGTCGTTGCGCCGTGATGTGGCGCGCGCGAGTTCATTGACATTCAGCGATGATGTATTGGTGGCCAAAAGCGCCCCTGCTTTGGCGTGCTTGTCTAGCGCAGCAAATACTTGCCGTTTTAATGCCATTTCTTCGGGCACTGCTTCAATGATTAGGTCGGCGGTGCCGATGTCGGCATAATCGCCGCCGCGAATCAGAGATAAATGCCGCCGTGCCGCTGCCGCTGATAACCGCCCATTTTGCTGGCGGCGGGCATAAAGCGATTGAATGCGTGCTAATCCTGCATTGAGGGCGTCCGCATTGGTTTCCAATAAGGTTGTGCGAATGCCGGCATCGGCCAGACAAACGGCAATGCCTGCCCCCATGCCGCCGCCGCCCACTACTGCGGCAGCGCGAATATCGTGGGAAGGTGGGGCCGGCGCTTGCTCAATCTTACCGGCCTGTCGTTCGGCCATAAAAGCATGGACTAACGCTTTCCGTTGCGGCGAGCGCATGCAGCGCATAAATAATCGGCGTTCATGTTTGACTCCTGCCGCAAAAGGCAATACCGCCGCGGCAACCGCTTGCACACAGCATGGCGGCGCGAATAATTTGGTAGCGCGAAGCCGTTCAGCATATTCCGCTAACAGCGGTGCGGCGGCATCGGCGGTGATGGGCAGATTGCTCACTCGCCGCAGTGGGCGTTTGGTTTTGGCCAATCGTGCCGCCGCCGTCAGCGCGCTCGGCAAGGCGGAAACGCGATGAATGACTTCATCAACAACGCCCATTTTTTTTGCCTGCACTGCCGCCAGCGGAGTGCCGCTGAGGATGATGTCCAGTGCTTGCCGCATGCCCACCAAACGCGGCAGACGCTGAGTGCCACCCGCACCGGGCAGCAAACCCAATTTAACTTCGGGAAAACCAAATTGTGCCGTGTGCGTTGCCACCCGATAATGACAAGTCAGGGCAATTTCTAAACCGCCGCCCAGGGTTGCGCCATTCATTGCCGCCACCAAGGGTTTGGGGAAATCGTCCATGAGCGCCACCACTTCCGGCAGAGACGGCGGCAATGGCGGCTTGCCAAATTCGCGAATGTCCGCTCCGGCAATAAAAGCGCGCCCTTGGGCGGCTAAGACCGCCGCTTGCACCCGCTGGTCATTTGCCGCCCGCTGCAAAGCCTCCATTAACCCCTGCCGCACCGCCGCTGACAAAGCATTCACCGGCGGATTATTAATGGTGATGATGGCGAGCGCGGCGCGGCGGCGATAAGAAACCAAAGATGCGGCAAAATGTTTTGTTGTGGACATGATTTTATGCTACAATATTTATGAAAATTTTGATTTAATTGTATCATATTGTAAAAGACAGATGACCAAAGATGCGATCATGAAAAACAAAAAAGTTGCCAGCTCAGGTGATGATGAATTTTGCGCACGGTTGATGCGGCGGCCGGTCGAACCGGCGGATGACATGCCAGCGGCATATCGGGCGACTTTGTTGCGGCAGATTTCGCAGCACGCCCACTCCGAGATTGTCGGCATGGCGCCGGAAGGCGGCTGGATTACCCGCGCTCCTTCCCTGCGGCGCAAGGCGATTCTACTGGCCAAGGTGCAGGATGAAGCGGGACACGGTTTATATCTTTATGGTGCGGCGGAAACTTTGGGGGTTAGCCGTGACGAATTTGTCCGTCAGCTGCTTGCCGGCGAGGCCAAGTATTCCAGCGTTTTTAATTATCCGGCGCTAACTTGGGCTGATGTCGGCGCCATTGGCTGGCTGGTTGACGGTGCGGCGATTATCAATCAGGTGCCGTTGTGCCGCTGCTCATTTGGCCCCTATGCGCGCGCCATGAAACGGATATGCAAAGAGGAAAGTTTTCATCAGCGGCAGGGTTTTGACATTATGCTGGCGCTGGTGCGCGGTGAGTCGGCACAGCGCGAGATGGCACAGGATGCGCTCAACCGCTGGTGGTGGCCGTCGCTGATGATGTTTGGCCCGCCCGACAAGGATTCGACGCACGGCGCAAACTCTAAGCGTTGGAAGATTAAATTGCATGGCAATGATGAATTGCGCCAGCGTTTTATCAACATGATTGTGCCGCAGGCGGATTATTTGGCATTGCAGATACCCGACCCCCAAATGCGAAAAAACCCCAAGACCGGTGATTATGAACATGGGTCCATTGATTGGGATGAATTTCGGCAGGTGATTTCTGGTGCTGGTCCGTGCAGTCGCGAGCGTCTTCGCACGCGGCGGGAAGCGGAACAAAACGGTGCCTGGGTGCGGGCGGCGGCAGCCCATTATGCCGCCACGCAGCTTGCTTCTTGACGGGCAATGAATACCACCACGGTCGCCGCAGAGCAGTTGTTTGAAGTGTTTGTGCGCCCCCGTGCGGGCCTGGGGCATCGGCATGTCGGCAGTGTGCGGGCAACTGATGCGGAAATGGCCTTGCAGCACGCCCGCGATTGTTTTACGCGCCGACAAGAAGGAGTCAGCATTTGGGTGATGCCCGCCGCCGCCATTGCCGCCTCGCAGCCGTGCGACAAAGAAACGCTGTTTGCGCCGGCGGCGGATAAAAAATATCGCCATCCCGACTTTTACGAGGTCCCCAGCGATGTTGAATATATCTGATGATGCGGGGCGCGCGGCACATTTTGCTGGCGCCTTGCAAATGGGGGATAATGGTTTAATTCTAAGCCACCGTTTGACGCAATGGGTGGGGAACGCGCATGCGGTGGAAGAAGATATTGCCTTGGCCAACATTGCCTTGGATTTGCTGGGGCAGGCACGGGCGTGGCTGTCCTTGGCCGGGCAGATTGAAGGGCGGGGACGAGATGAGGACGCGCTTGCTTTTTTTCGCGGGGAAGAAGATTTTCGCCATTTTTTGCTGACCGAGCAGCCTAACGGTGATTTTGCCGGCACGATGATGCGGCAATTTTTATTTGATGCCCGCCAACTGGCGCTGCTGGAAAAAATGGTCGACAGCACTAATGCCGACTTTGCCGCGATTGCCGCCAAAACGCTAAAAGAGACGCGCTATCATATCCGCCACAGTGCCTTGTGGGTGCGGCGATTGGCGGGCGGCGGCAGCGAGAGCCGGCGCCGCATCAATAACGCGCTCTCCGCTTGTTTGCCATATTGCGATGAAATGTTTGGACGCGACAAAAACGGCGATTGGCTGGCTGCGGCGGGAGTGATGCCGCGTGCCGATAAATTGCGCCCCTTTTGGCGGCAAAATGTGGGTGCGGTTTTTATGGGCGCCGGACTGCCGCTGCCGGCAACAGAGGAAAAATCACGCGACCAGACAGCGCCGCGGCCCAGGGAACATCTGAGCCGTATTTTGGCGGAATTACAATATTTGCCGCGCCAATACCCACAGGCAAAATGGTAACAGTGGCAGCACCGCAAGAAGCCGTCAACCGCGTTTTGGCGCGTGTGGTTGACCCCGAAATTCCCGAGCTCAGCATCGTTGACCTGGGCATTGTCCGCGGTGTTGACTCTCTTCCCGATGGCGGTTGGCGTGTGCTTATCACGCCCACTTATTCTGGCTGCCCGGCATTTGAGACTATCTGTCAAGATATTATCGCGGCATTGACCGAGGCCGGTTTTGCGCCGATTGAAATAAAGCGTGTTATATCGCCGCCGTGGAGCACCGATTGGCTGAGCGAGCAGGCAAAAGACACTTTGCGCGCCATTGGCATTGCCCCGCCCGGCGCGGCGACAGAACCCAAACCGCTTGTTTTTTTTGAGTCGCCGCCGGTGTCATGCCCGCGTTGCGGTGCCGCCGACACCGAACTCATCAGCGAGTTTGGCGCTACCGCCTGCAAGTCTTTGCGCCGTTGTCGGCGTTGCCGTGAGCCTTTTGAGCATGTCAAGCCAATCTAAACCGCAGGCCTTGTCGTCGCGCACGCATTTTTTTTCATTGACCATTGCTGAGCGGCGGCAGGAAACGCCGGACGCCTGCTCTTTTCTTTTGACGGTGCCGGCGGCGGAGCGGGAAAAATTGGCTTTTTTACCAGGGCAGCATCTTATTATGCGGGCGGTTATTAACGGCCAAGAAGAGCGGCGTTCATATTCATTGTGCGGCGGTGCCGGTGAATGGCGCATATTAATCAAGCGGGTCGCTGGGGGGGTGTTTTCTAATCATGTGTTTACTCATTGGCGCGAGGGCGACGTCGTGGAAGCGATGCGCCCGCAAGGCAGTTTTGGTTTGATGCCGGCGCCGGCAAGCAAGCGAAATTATCTTGCCTTGGCCGCCGGCAGCGGCATCACCCCAATCATTGCCATTTTAGAATCGCTGCTGCTTGCCGAGCCGCAAGCGCAAGCGACATTGATATACGGCAATCAATCAGTTGGCTCCATTATTTTTCGTGAGCGGCTGGCGGACATGAAAGATATTTATTTACCGCGCTTTTCTTTATTTCACTTGCTGAGCCGGGAAAAAACCGATAATGAGCTGTTTTATGGTCGGCTGAACCGTGCCAAATGCGATATTTTTTTTCGCACCTTAACCCCCCCGGCATCTTTTGCTCATGTTTTTTTGTGCGGCCCGACGGCGATGATGAAAGACGCCGAAGATGCCTTGCAAGCGGCAAATTTTGCACCGGCGCAAGTGTCTAAGGAATTATTTGTTGCCAGCCGTGTGCCGTCCACATCACTGCGTCCCACTGCGGCATTAGGCAAAAAACACTGTCGCGCCGAGATTATTATGGACGGTGTCCGCCATACGGTTGACGTGGCGGAAAATCAAACGGTGTTGGAGGCGGCGCTGAGCGCCGGCTTGGAATTACCCTTTTCGTGCCGTGGCGGAGTGTGTGCCACTTGTCGCGCCAAATTGCGCCGCGGCAAAGTGGTGATGCAAACAAATTATGCACTGGCGGAGGAAGAGCAGCAGCAGGGCTTTGTGCTGGCCTGCCAGAGCCGTCCCCAAAGCGCTGAACTCACCATGGATTTTGACAGTGTTTAGGGTAATGACTGCCACCGCCCTATAGGATTATTCGCCCACCTCATAAGCGATCATCGGCTAAGCATTGCCGATGTTGCCGGCAATGGACTGCCCCTTGGGGTTATTTGTCCGCCTCATAATCGGGTTGATTTTCAGGAGCGGCGCGTTTAAATGCCCGATGCGCACGGCACAATTCATCTATTTCCAACAGTAGCGGATAAGGGGCTAGATCCAGCCCAAAGCGCCGCGCGTTATACATCTGCGGGATCAAGCACACTTCCGCCAGGGTTGGCTGCCCGCAAAAAATATAGGCGTTGTTTTGCCGCCAGCGGCGGGTGCGTTCTTCCAAATGCGCAAAACCGGCCGCCATCCATCGTTGTGTCCATTGCTGTACGGCGGCATCATCGGCACCAGAATCGCGCAAGGCGTTGAGGACGCGCAAATTGCACAGCGGATGTATATCGCAGGCAATCGCCTGAGCAAATGCGCGAATGCGTGCTTTTTGCCGCGCGTCGCCGGGCAAAATATCCGGCTGTGGGGACATCTCGTTAATGTATTCAATGATGGCCAAAGACTGCACCAGCGTTTCATCTTCAAATTGCAAAGACGGTATGAGCCGGGCGGAATTGACACGCCAATATTCTTCGCTGCACTGCTCCCCTCGGCGCAGATGCACCAAACACCGTGACGGCACAATTTCTTTTAGCTGCAAAACGATTCGCAAACGATAATCGGCGGAGCTGCGAAAATAACCGTGGTGCTTGGCAGCGGAAAAATTGGGCAGCGGTGGCAGCGGTTCGGCGGCGGCGGCGGCAATACGCTCAATAATTTGTTCATTGTTAATTTCGCTGGCCATGGCCAGCACCAGCTTGCCGGCAATGCGCAGTGAATCACGGTTTTCGCGGTGGGCAAAAAGATCAAGCAAGCGGGCATATATGCGGTCAGCGTCCATTAGGCGACTCCTCGGCGACAGATGGATGAGACTACGGCGGCACCCTTTGCCAGCGCGCCGGCGGCGCCATCTCCGCCGGCGGCTAACCGTGCGCAAACATGCCCATCGGGGCGAATCACCACGGCCGCCTGCTGGTCCACTCCCAAACGCCGGCGCGCCAAATCTTTGCCGTCGCCCAGCCAATCGCCACCGCCTTGGGGGGCGATAAAGTGGCAAGTCAGCGGCAGTTTGTTTTCGCAGTCGGCGGCTTGTCGCCGCAAGTTGTCATCGGGGGCGGTAAACAGCAGCAGATTAAAATCATCACGCAACACGTTGATGAGCCAGTCTGTTTGACCGCACCGCACAATCGGCGCGTCCGCCACTGCGCTCCCCGGGGCGCTGCCATCAGCGGTAAAATCATCACCGCCGTTCAGTGGTGAATTAGCATAAACCGCGGCGGTTGACAAGCGGCCGCTGTTCACATAACGGCGCATTGGAGGATGTTCGGCGGCCAGCGACAAAGCGGCATCGCGAAAGGCTTGCGCGGCATCATTGGGCGGGGCGATAAAATTGGTGCTGCGGCTGGAATGCAAAATATTATCATCCGCCGCCGGCGCCCGCTCGGCGTGATAGGTATCCAATAAGGCGGACGGTGCCCGATGGCGCAAGACTAGGGCAATTTTCCAGCACAGATTATCAACATCCTGCACACCGCTATTGGCACCCCGCGCGCCAAACGGCGAAACTTGGTGCGCCGCATCGCCGGCAAAAAATATTCGCCCGCAATTAAAATGTTCCACCCGCCGCGATTGAAAGGCATAAACGCTCACCCACACAAGTTCAAAAGCGGTGTTTTTGCCCAACATGGCGCGCAGCCGCGGTATGACTTTGTCGGGGCGCCGCTCTTCGCTCGGATCGGCATGCCAGCCCAGTTGCAAGTCAATCCGCCACACATCATCGGGCTGCTTGTGTAATAATGCCGAGCGGCCGGGGTGAAAAGGCGGGTCAAACCAAAACCAGCGTTCGCTCGGAAAGTCCGACTTCATTTTAATATCCGAAATTAAAAAACGGTCGCGAAACACATCACCGACAAAACCCAGCCTGCAAGCGTCACGCAAGCGGCTTTTGGCTCCGTCACAGGCCAATATAAAGGAGGCGGAAAAACATTTCTCGACGCCGTCGCTCTCTGTTGTCACCATGACTTGGTCGGCTTCTTGGGTGACTGCCACGGCGCGATGGCCGCGGCGTAGGCAATGCCGGTCAATCTCATGCAAACGCTGCAACAGATAGTGTTCGCAATAAAACTGCTGAATATTAACAAAGGCTGGATGGCCATGGTCTTTTTCGGGCAGCAGGTCAAATTCATAAAGCATTCGCTCACGGTGAAACACTTTGCCTTTGTGCCAAACAACGCCTTTTTGTGTCATGCCGGCAATGCCCAGCCGCGAAAAAATCTCAAGCGTGCGCTTGGCAAAACAGATGGCGCGCGAACCTTCGGCAAAGTCATTTTTTTCTTCCAGCAAAATGGCGTCAACGCCACGCTGCCGTAAGTCAATCGCCGCGCTTAGCCCCACCGGCCCGGCCCCCACAATCACCACTTCGTGTGTTTCCATTTATGCCGCCCGCTCAGGCGAGCTGCGCCCATAGGTCGCGGTCGCGCGCCGCCGTCCACACGCGCGGCCAAGCGATGCCGCTGGCCTCATCAAAAGCGCGGCTAACATTGAAAGGCATGCAGTGCTCAAAAATCACCCAGTCGCTAAACTCCTGCTGCATGGCGGCAAAGGTGGGCGGATAAATATCGCTGAGCGTTTGCCCTTGGCGCACCCCATCGGCGACAAGATTAAATAATTGCGATACAAAACGTTCAGTTTGAGCAAAACCGTCGGCCACCGCGGCGGCACCCATAAGCGCTGCTCCTCGGCCGGGCGTGGCGGCCACTGGATTCAACGCGCGCAGTTTGGCGATGGTTGCCGGCCAGGCGGCAAAATGCGCATCACCGCAATAGGGTGTCGCTCCATGTTCCACCAAATCACCGGCAAATAACACTTTATCTTCCGCCAGCCATACTACCGTGTCACCGCTTGTGTGGCCCGCGCCGGGATGAAAAATCCGCACTTCACAGCCGCCCAAATCAATGGTCAAATCACCGTCAAAAACCATCGTTGGATGGGTTAGACCTGGCACTTCTTCCACGCCCTCAAACAATCGCGGAAAACGCTCCACTTCCGAATCAAAGTCGGCTTGTCCCCGTTCATCAATCAAAAAACGCGTGCCCTTGCTGGCGATAATCTCGGCGTCTGCATATGCCGAGGCGCCCATGACGCGCACCGCGTGATAATGCGACAGCACCAAATACTTAATCGGTTTGTCGGTGAGCTGGCGGGCGCGGCGAATCACTTCGGCGGCCAAACGCGGGGTGGCTTGCGCATCCACCACCATAGCCGCCCGTTCGCCGATGATTAAACCGCTGTTGGGGTCGCCTTCGGCGGTGTAGGCAAAGGCGCGGGGTGACAACTGCGACACCGCAATTTGTTTTTTTTGCAGGTCGCCGCGCGAGGCAAAATCTTTACTCATGTTTTTCTCCGTGATTATTTTGTGGTTAATGACGACTGACCAATGATAACCCGCTGCTCAATCGCGCCAAAAATGGACTGCCCATCGGTTTGACACATGTCCATCTGGACTATGTCGCCGTTTTGTAAAAAAGGCGTTTGCGGTCGACCGTCGGCAATGATCTCCAACATTCTGCGCTCTGCGATGCAGCTGCTGCCGACCGCAGGATTTTTATTGGACACAGTGCCGCTGCCGACTATGGTGCCGGCGCGCAACGGGCGTGTTTTGGCGGCGTGAACAATGAGGTCGGCAAAATCAAAAACCATATCTTCGCCGGCGTTGGGGCGGCCAAAGGAGGCGCCATTGAGTGACACTGCCAGCGGTAAATGCACTTTGCAGTGGCGCCAAGCGTCTCCCAATTCGTCGGGAGTGACCGCCGCCGGCGAAAAGGCTGTCGGCGGTTTGGATTGAAAAAAACCAAAACCTTTTTCTAATTCTGCGGGAATTAAATTTCGCAAGCTTACATCATTGACCAGCACCAGCAGCAAAATCGCCGCTTCTGCCTCTTGCCGCCCACAGCCAGCCGGCACATCGCCGATTATCACCGCAATTTCCCCCTCAAAATCCACGCCCCAATCTTCATCAGCGGCGATTATCGGCTCCCGGGCGCCGAGCATGTAATCACTGCCGCCCTGATACATCAGCGGCTCATGCCAAAATGATGCGGGCATGACGGCGCCGCGGGCGCGCCGCACCAGTTCAACATGATTCACATATGCGCTGCCGTCGGCCCACTGAAAAGCGCGCGGCAGCGGTGCCGCCAACGTGTCGGGACAAAGCGCGAATGATTCCACCTCCCCTTTTTCCAACTGTGCCGACAAGGCGCGCAATGATGGCGCAACGGCAGCCCAATCATCAAGTGCGGCCTGCATGGTTGGAGCAACAGCCGCCGCGCTGGTGGCGCGGGTTAGCTTCGGCGAGGCCAGTGCCAAGGCACCGTCCCGCCCGTTTTTAATGCTGACTAATTTCAACTGTCACCTCCCCATGAATGAACATAATCAAGGTTTTCCACCCCTGTCGGCAAGTCGGCGACGGTCATGGGGTCACGCGCATCGACCATGACCGCATATTCATCGCTCATTTTCTTTTCTTGGTGAAAAAGTTTTTTGAGCGCTTTGGGGTGCGGGCCGTGGGTAAAGCCGCAAGGGTGCAGGGTGAGCATCCCGGCCTCAATGTTATCGCGTGAGAAAAAATCGCCGTCATGATAAAACAGCACTTCATCATAATCATCATTGTTATGAAAGAAAGGAATCTTAATCGCCTCTGGGTCGGTCTCGAAGGGACGCGGCACAAACGTGCAAATGACAAAGCGCTCGGCGACAAACGTGGTGTGTGCGGAAGGCGGCAGGTGATAGCGATGGCTGTTCAGCGGGCGAAAATCGCGGACATTGATGCGCGCCACTGACAAGTCGCCGTGCCAGCCCACG
This sequence comes from Gammaproteobacteria bacterium, assembly GCA_051009095.1. Classification (GTDB taxonomy): domain Bacteria; phylum Pseudomonadota; class Gammaproteobacteria; order Tethybacterales; family Persebacteraceae; genus Doriopsillibacter. The sequence continues at coordinate 23,247 of JBPCWX010000187.1, forward strand.
GCGTCCAAAGGATTGAAGGGATAGGTGATGACGTTGATGCTGCCGCGCGCGCGCAGTTCAATTTGCCAGTCGCCGGCGGTTTTTTGCTGGGCGATAAAAGCCTCATCAATGGCGGGAGCGTCGAGCATGGCGGGGTCAAAAAACGCATGTTTGCCAAGCAAACCGCGGTCGGGCAGATAATAACTGCCGCCGCTTGCCTCAATCATAAGCATTTCCATCGGCGACTCCGTTTCCAGCCGCCACGTGGTGGAGCGGGGGATGATCACATAATCGCCGGCTGACAAAGTCAGTCTTCCGTAGTCGCACAAAAAACTGCCGCTGCCGCGGTGCACAAACATGAGATCATCACCGTCGCCGTTGCGCGCCAAGCGCGGCATGGATTTTTCTAATTTCCAATAGCGCAGCCGGCAGTGGCGGTTGAACAAAATATCCGGCACGTGCCACGGCGACGCTGCCGCCGGCAGCTTGCCCGCCAAGTCAAAAAGGCGCGGGCGCAAATTGCCTTGCCAATCGGACCAGCCGGTGGGCGGGTGGCGATGATACATATGGGTGGCGGGACCAAAAAAGCCGTCTTTGCCGATTTCACGCTCATATGTATCTTGCGGCAAGTCCACGTGCGCCTGCCGAGAAGATTGGCCGACGACTTTGGAGATGGGGATATAGTTTTTCATGTTTAGTTTCTCCGGCACTCTTGGGCGGGCGCCTATTACCGCCTATTATATAGTTTCATTTGCAACAATGCAAATTATGCGTGGCACAGATGCAAACCCAAGAATTAAAATTTTTATAAAAATCTGCTAAACTTTGTGCGGTAAAGTGATGAGACTTCTAATTTTCACATTGTCGGTGGGATTTTCTATCTGGCTGCCATCCGCAGTTGCGGATAGTGGCGGCGGTTTGTCGGTTGATTCCCCGGCCCACATTCGGCAAGTGCAAAACAGCGATAATCCGCTGGTGACGCTGACGGTAAAAAATATTCAAGTGCATGCAGATTGGCATGTGACCAGTGCCGCCGATGTTTTTACCATAAAGGATGGCGTGTTGCAGCAGAGGACGGTGTTAGTGGCGCCGGGGACACACGTATGGACGATTTATGCAGTGGATAGAGTTGACCGCAAGTGCGGTTATCACGGTGGAGTTCGTATTGGGGAC
>JBPCWX010000188.1:0-2308 GCA_051009095.1 Gammaproteobacteria bacterium
TTTTTTTTATCCATCTTGGCCGTTTCAGTTTTATTTTGCATCAAGCTCACAAGATATTTTTAAGCGCGTTGCCCAAATCAGCACGTTCCCATGAAAAACCGCCATCCTTATCTGGGGCGCGGCCAAAATGCCCATAGGCTGCGGTGCGCTCATAAATTGGCTTGTTCAGCCCCAAATGCTCGCGGATACCGCGTGGGCTTAAATCCATCACCTTGTGCAAAGCCGTTTCCAGCACCGCCTCATCCACCGCGCCTGTGTTATGCGTGTTGACATAAAGCGACAAGGGCCGCGACACGCCAATCGCATAAGCCAGTTGTATTGTGCAACGCTCGGCCAGCCCCGCCGCAACAATATTTTTGGCCAGATAACGCGCCGCATAAGCTGCTGAGCGGTCAACTTTTGTTGGGTCTTTGCCCGAAAAAGCACCGCCGCCATGCGGTGCAGCCCCGCCATAAGTATCAACAATAATTTTGCGCCCCGTCAAACCAGCATCACCATCTGGCCCACCAATCACAAAATTACCCGTCGGGTTAACATGAAATTCTTTTTCTGGGCACATCCAGCCATCAGGCAACACATTTTCAACAAAGGGGCGCACCACATCGCGCACATCTTTTTCATTAAGCCCCGCATCATGTTGCGTTGAAACAACCACCGAAGTGGCCCCTACGGGTTGGCCATTTTCATAGCGCAAACTAATCTGGCTTTTGCTATCAGGCCCCAGCCCCGCCACCGCACCCGATTTACGCGCCGCCGCCATATCCGACAAAATGCGGTGCGCATAAGCGATTGGCGCGGGCATTAATTCTTCAGTTTCGCGGCACGCATAGCCAAACATAATGCCTTGGTCGCCCGCCCCCTCATCCTTATTGTCACCACTGGCATCAACCCCTTGTGCAATATCTGCCGATTGGGCATGCACATGCACATCCACTTTGGCGTTTTGCCAGTGAAAACCATCTTGTTCATAGCCAATATCTTTAATCGCTTGGCGGGCAATCGCTTCCATCTGGGCATGGCTGACAGCATCTTTAGGGCGCACCTCACCCGCCAGCACTACCAAATTGGTCGTCGCCAAAGTTTCAACCGCCACACGTGCCTGCGATTCTTGGCGCAAAAACGCATCAACAATGGCATCGGAAATGCGGTCGCAAACCTTATCTGGATGCCCCTCCGAAACTGATTCACTGGTAAAAATGAAAGACTGACGCGCCATCGTTTCCTCCTCTGCCCTGTTCTATTGTGTAAAGTTTTATTGTGTAAAATTTTCTCAACTTTATTGTGCCGCCATTAAATGTAAATCATTCTTCAAAATCATCTCTGGCTAATCGCGCCAAATCGGCAATCACGCCAAGCAAACGGCGGCGCATATTGGCATCGCTAATTTTCAAAAACGCATTATTGAGTTCCACCCCCTCACCACTGCTAACAAATTCCAAATAGGGGTTCACGCCCTCATCTTCTTCAAATCCATCAACTGGCACACGGTCGGGCTTGTCAAGGCCATCATAAAAATACTGCACAGGCACATCAAGGGCTTTGGATAGCTCAAATAAACGGCCTGCCGAAATGCGATTGACCCCTTTTTCATATTTTTGCACCTGCTGAAAAGTAATAGATAATTTAGCCGCCAATGTCTCTTGGCTCATATCTAAAAGCAATCGCCGCAAACGCAAACGCGCACCAATATATGCGTCAAGCGCGTTTTGTTTGTTTCGGGGCATGGCTTCGGCCTTTCTCATTTTGCCTGTATTTTTAAGGCATAAGCCAGATTATGGCGCAGGCAAGCAATCGCTTCAAATGATTTTTGGGAAATGCCGCAAATAAGCGGTGAGTGCTAACAGAAAAATCAGCATAAACCCATAAATCATATCGCCAAAGCGGGCATAAAATGTGGCGGCCGCAGGGGGCGGCAAAACCACAATCCGCGTGCCAGCACGGCCTAGCCCAAGCAAGGCGCGGGTGCGCCCTTGTGCATCAAACAGCGCGGAAATGCCAGTATTGGCCACCCGAATAAGGGGTAAGCCTTGCTCAATGGCGCGCAAACGCGCTTGGGCAAAATGCTGATAAGGCCCCAAATATGTGCCAAACCAGCCATCATTGGTCAAATTAACCAGCACATCGGGGCGGGGCGCATTGGCGTTGTGCGCTGATAGAGAGGGAAAAATCACCTCATAGCATATAAGCGGGGCAATAAGCGGTAGGCCATCATCACCAATCCGTGCCTGCGGTGCGCCAGCGCGATAGCCGCCGCGCAATCGGGTTAATTGTTGCAACCCGATAGCCTCCAACCAATTTTGCCAAGGCA
>JBPCWX010000189.1:0-4493 GCA_051009095.1 Gammaproteobacteria bacterium
CCATAGCCTTCCAAGCGCCGCCGCACCCCATGAAAGCCACCCAATCCCGCCGCCATGGCATCCACATCGGCGCCCAGCTCCCACGCCGCAGCGCATGCACCGGCGGCATTTTGGACATTGTGCCGCCCCGCAACCGGCAAATGAATGGCGCGCTCTTCACCCGGCAGGCGCAGGATAAAATCCATGCCGCCAGCAGTCGCCCGCACTGCTGTTGCGCATACTTCGGCATGGTCGGCAAAACCATAGGTAATCACCCGCACCGCAGTTAATTGCGCCGCCATTGCCGCCACCCCGGCATCATCGGCACAAACAATCGCCGCCCCATAAAAAGGCAAATTATTCGCAAAACTGACAAAAGCCTCCCGCAATTTGGTTATCTCACCATCAAAGGCGGGCAAATGGTCATTATCAATATTGGTAATCACTGCCGCCACCGGTTGCAAATGCAAAAAAGAAGCATCGGATTCGTCGGCTTCAACCACCACAAACTCACCATCACCAATACGAGCATTGCCGCCGCCATCTTGCAAACACCCACCGATGATGCACGTTGGATCCTGCCCGGCAGCGGCAAGAATGGCCGCCAGCATGGAAGAAACGGTCGTTTTGCCGTGTGTGCCGGCAACGGCAACACCGGGTTTGAAACGCAAAACTTCACCAAGCATTTGCGCCCGGGGGATCACCGGCACACCACGCGAAACCGCCGCTTGTCGCTCTGGATTATCCGCCAGCACTGCGCTGGAATAAACCACACAATCAGCGGCGGCGGCATGGGCGGCATCATGACCGATAAAAATCTCCGCTCCCACCGCCCGCAATCGGTCCAATGATGTCTGTTCCCGCAGGTCCGAGCCACTGACTCCATAGCCCAAGCTGAGCATGACTTCGGCCAACCCGCACATCCCGGCGCCGCCAATACCGACAAAATGAATGCGCTGAATTTTATGCCGCATGATATGCTTTCTCCAAGCAGCCGGCAGCCACCTGCGCTGCCGCCTCCGGTCGCGCCAGCATCAGCATCTGCCGCCGCATGGTCATCAATGCGGCACGGCTGAGGGTTGGTAAAAAATCTGCCAGCCATGTCGGGCTCAATTCTTTTTGCTCACGCAGATATGCCGCCCCGCGACGGGCAAAAAATTCCGCATTGGCGAGTTGATGATTCGCCGCCGCAAAAGGATATGGCACCAATAATGCCGGGGTGCCGCAAACCGCCAGTTCCGCCAATGTTGCCGCTCCCGCCCGACAGATCACCAAATCCGCTGCCGCCATTCGCCGCGCCACATCATTCATAAATTCCACTACTTCGGCATGACAGCCGGCCTTTTGATAGGCCGCGACGGTCTCCGCCCGCCGCCCGCGCCCGCACTGATGAGCAATGATAAATTCCGCGGCGGTCAACCCCAAAGCCGCCGGCACCATTTCATTTAACGCTTGCGCCCCCTGACTGCCACCGAGAATAAGCAGGTGCAAAGGTCCCGCTGTCGCCTTTTCTTGTGCCACCCGCCCAAAATCAAGACGGGTCGGATTGCCCACCCATTCACCGCCGGGCAATGATGTGGGAAAGCCGGTAAAAATGCGGCAAGCGAGTTTTTGCAACAGTTTATTAGCGCGCCCGGCGATGGCATTTTGCTCATGCAGCACCAGCGGCACGCCCAACAACCGACCCGCCAAAGCCCCGGGCAACGCCGCATAACTCCCCATGGCTAATATTACCGTCGGCCGCCATGACTGCAACAGCCGCCTTGCCCGCCATACCGCCACCAACAGCCGCCAGGCACCGCTCACGCCAGCCGGCGGACGAAATGGCACGAGTAGCAAAGGCAGCCCACATGCCGGCGCCTCACGCGTTTCAATGCCGCCGCAACCCAGCCAACATACTTCGGCATTCATTCGCCGCAATTCTTCGGCAATCGCCAAAGCCGGAAAAACATGCCCGCCAGTACCGCCGGCGGCAATCAGAACGCGATGGTTAGGACGCTTATCTGCCGCCATGCTCATATTCCTCCGGCCGTTTGCTCTTGGCGGTTTTCCCAGTCAATTCTGAGCAAAACGCCCACCAACAACCCCATTGACAGCAAACTGCTGCCGCCATAACTGACCAGCGGCAAAGTAAACCCTTTGGATGGTGTCAACGCCAAACTGCCGCTCATGTTAATGACCGCTTGCGCACCAATCAATACGGCAAAGCCATAGGCGTATAACGCACCAAACACTTCGCCTCGTCTTTCCGCAGTTTGGCCGATGCTGATGGCGCGAAAAACCAAAAACGACAGCAATGCGCACACCGCCAAAAAGCCCACAAGCCCCATTTCTTCGGTAATGATGGCGATGATAAAATCATTGTGCATTTCCGGCAAATAACCCCACCGCTCAATGCTCCGCCCCAAACCGACGCCAAACAAGCCGCCGCGCAAAAAGGCAATAATGGCGTGACTTTGATTGTAGCCATTGCCCAGCAAGTCGGCAAAAGGATTAACAAAAATGAGCAGCCGCTGCATCCGATATGATTCCGCCCAAATCATCACCGCCGCCAACACCACCGCCAACAGCGACAAAATCAACAGCACGCGGAAGTTAAATCCCGCCATAAACAATATCGCCAGCACCACCGTGATAATCAGCATCAACGAACCAAAATCTCTCTGAAAATAAATCAGCACCAACGCCGGCAAGAGCCACAACGCCACCGGCTTGATGAATTTTATGGCGCAGCGATTGAACTGCGGGCGCGAGGAAAAATGGGCGGTGAGCAGCAATACCGCCCATTTACACAATTCCACCGGTTGCAGCGACATGCCGATATAAAGCCACCGATGGGCGCCATGGCGCGGCTCAAACAAAAACACCGCCGCCAACAGCAGCAGCACCGTAAACATCAGCACCCGCACCCACCGCCGCAAAGAGGACAGCGAGCACCAAAATATTGCCCCCGCCGCCACCATCGCTATGAGCAACGACAACACCTGCCGTTCCGCCCAATTTTTTCCCATCGCCAAAGACACCGAATACAATGCCATTAATCCCATGCCCACCAAGGCCAGACACACCAGCGGCACCGACACATCTATCATGGCATGACCTTTACGCATAATTTTTGCCCTCCGCCCAAGCACGGCAGGCGGCGGCAAAATCATCCCCCCGCGCTTCATAATTTTTGTACATGTCCAAGCTGGAACACGCCGGCGATAACAAAATCGCCTCACCCTGCTGTGCCCCCGCTGCGGCTATGGACACCGCCTGCCGCATATTATCGGCGCAGCGGGTCGGCACTCCAATAGCGTCAAAAGCAGTGCGCAGCAAAGGGGCATCTTTGCCCAGCAGCACCGCCACCCGCGTCCGCCCCTGTGCTGCCGCCGCCAAAGGCAAAAAATCCTGCCCTTTACCATCGCCCCCGGCAATCAACGCCACTTGCTCCTCGCGCCGTAAGGCAAAACACGCCGAAGCCACATTGGTGGCTTTAGAATCGTCAATAAATCGGGCGCCACCACGCCGCATAATCAACTGCCGCCGATGAGGTAATCCGACAAAAGAGGCCAAAGCCTGTGCCCGTGCCGCCGTCGATAACGGCAAAAAAGAGGTCAGCGCCAAAGCCGCCAAGGCGTTTTCTGGCTCTGCGGTGGGCGAAAAATCCGCCCGCGCAAAAGAAGCGTCACCTTCTATGGTTTGCTCAGTCAAACGCCAGTCTGCTTTCTGCTGGGTGGAAAAAGTGATATGCGGCGGCGGCGCAAAAGATGTCGCCAGCGCATCATCAGCATTCACCACACGGTGTTTTGCCCCGCGATAGATCACTCCTTTGGCGGCGGCATATCCCGCCAAACTGCCATGGCGATCCAAATGGTCTGGAGCAATGTTTAGAATAACCGCAGCATCGGCGCAAAATTCTGTCGCTGTTTCCAATTGAAAACTGGACAATTCCGCCACCGCCACCGCTGGCGCACTGTTTGCTTGCCAACGCGCCCAAGCGTCCAACAGCGGCTCACCGATATTGCCCACCGCCTCGGCAGAAAAGCCGGCAGCAACACATAAATCACGGGCCAACCGCACCACCGTGCTTTTGCCATTAGTGCCGGTGACCGCCAGCAAGCGGCAAGATGGCGGCGGCGCCTGTCGCCATGCCGCGGTAAACAGTGCCGCATCACCGGTAATTTTATCCCGCCCGGCCGCCGCTACAGAGCGAAGCGCCACGCCCGGGCTTTTGGCCACCAGGTCATAGTCGGCAAAATGCCGCTCCTGCCAAGCGGAAAAATTTTCACCAAGCTGCGTCCGGCCGCCCAATAAATCACTAAACGCCTTGGCCAACGGCGGCTGCGGGCGATTATCAACCGCACTCACCGCAGCGCCTAAGGCGAGCAAATGGCGCGCCATCGAAAGCCCCGTCGTCCCCATGCCAACAACCAAAGCCTTCATCGCAGTTTAAGCGCGGCGATGCCGGCCAGCACAAACATTAAAGACATAATCCAAAAACGCACCACCACTTGATTCTCGCTCCAACC
>JBPCWX010000190.1:0-7098 GCA_051009095.1 Gammaproteobacteria bacterium
CACCGCCGCCAATTATTAAAAAATCCGCTTGACTGAGAGCGTTCAAGTCTGAGCCTCGCGGCGTAGAGATTTGGGGGCGACAAAAACAACATTTTCCTCGACGCCGTCCATTTCCGCCACGGTGCAATCGCTGCCAAAATTATCGCGCAGCCAGTTGACCAATTCATTCACCAAAGAATCGGCGGCGGAGGCGCCGGCGGTGATGCCGGCGGTGGTGACGCCGCGCAACCAAGCGGGCGATATTTCGGCGGCGCTATCGGCAAGGTAGGCGCGCGTGCCGACTTGTTCCGCCACTTCGCGCAGGCGGTTGGAGTTGGAGCTGGTCTGAGAACCGACCACCAGCACCACATCGCAGCGGGCGGCTAATTTTTTGACGGCATCCTGTCGGTTTTGGGTGGCATAGCAGATGTCATCGCGGCGGGGGGCGCGAATGCTGGGGAATTTGGCGCGCAACAATTCCACCAAGGCGGCGGTGTCGTCAACCGACAGGGTGGTTTGCGTGACAAAAGCAAGTTTGTCGGGGTGGCGCGGTTGCAAGGTGCGAATGTCTTCTTCACTTTCCACCAGATACATGCCGTCTTTGGCTTGTCCCAACGTGCCTTCGACTTCGGGGTGGCCACGGTGTCCCAGCATGATAATTTCGTGCCCTTCCTCGCGCAGGCGGCGCACTTGGCTGTGGACTTTGAGCACCAGCGGGCACGTGGCGTCATAAATTTGGTGTTGGCAAGCGGTGGCGGCAGTGCGCACCGCCAGCGAAACTCCGTGTGCCGAATAAATCAGCACGGCGTTGTGGGGGGCATCGTTTGGGTCTTCGACAAAAATTACGCCGCGGCGTTGAAAATCCTCCACAACATGGCGGTTATGGACAATTTCATGTTTAACATAAATGGGCGCGCCGTGTTTTTCCAGCACGCGCTCGACAATGTCAATGGCGCGCTCGACGCCGGCGCAAAAGCCGCGCGGCTTGGCAAGCAAAATGTGTTTGAGCATACCGCGAATTATATCGCTTTTGGCGGCTTTTGGGGCGACTTATGAAAGCGCCGCCCGCCCAAATAATTGGCCGTTTTGATAAAAGCCGCCCAGCGATTCTTCCAAGGCACGCCCCGCCAAAAAAACATCTTCATCACGATATGCGCGCCCGACAATCTGAATGCCCGTGGGAATGCCGCTGGCTGCCATGCCGCTGGGGACGGATAATACCGGACATCGGCTCAGCATATTAAACGCTATCGTCATACACCATTTATCCTCACCGCCGCGCCGCTGCTCATCATTCAAGGCAAAAGATAAATTGGGATAACCATAATCCGCCGGCGGTGCGGCAATCGCCAAAGTCGGACAAATGAAAGCATCGTATTTTTCCATGAGCGGCGCAAAAGTCTGATACATTGCCACCGCCGCAGTGTTGGCGGCAACCACATCCGCCAAACTGCGGCGGCGATGCTGTGCCGCCATTTTGCGCGCATATGAGGTTAATTGCCCGCCGTGCTCATCATCCATCGCCGCCGTTTCCGCACCCCATAAAGCCTCTAAATAACGCTCGCCCAACAAGGCAAAATCGGGCGGCCAATGCAAATCCACCTCGTCAGTTTGCGCGCCCAAGTCGGCAAAACGCCGCACCGCCGCTTGGGTGTTTTGCGCCACTTCATGGTCTATTTCATAGATGCCCAAATCTATGCTGTAGGCGATTTTGCGGCCGCGAAAATCGGGCGGGCTTGACCAATCCAACGTCGGCTTGTCGCGCAAAGAGGCAATGTCTGATGATGCCTGACCAGCCGTGATTGCCTGCATTCGCGCACAGTCGGCAACACTGCGCGCCATGGGGCCCAAATGGCTGTAATAGTCCAAATTGCAGCCGGCGGTTTCTGGGTTGCGGCCATATGGCGGTTTGTATCCGACCACACCGCAGGCGGCGGCGGGAATGCGGATACTGCCGCCGATGTCGCTGCCGCTTGCCAGCACCGCCGCACCAGTCGCCAAGGCTGCCGCCGAACCACCCGAAGAGCCGCCGCAACTGTATGCGCCGCCCCACGGATTTCGGGTGATGCCGAATAGTTTGGAATGAGTCGCACCCAGCAGGCAAAACTCCGGCGTCGTTGTTTTACCGATGACAATGGCGCCGGCATCCAGCAGTCTTTGCACATAAACATCGGTGTTGTCATCGGTGCGCTCAGCGAACACCAGAGACGCCGAGGTGCGGCGGGTGCCGGCCAGCTGAAACTCTTCTTTTACTGCGAGTGGCACCCCTTCCAAAGGACGCGCCCGGCCGCGGGCATAATTTTTTTCCGCCGCCGCTGCGGCAGCTAAGGCGCGCTGCGGATAAACTTCAGTAAAGGCATTAACCGATTCGCGCGTTTGTTCCGCGACTGCCAAGGCATGTTCTATCGCCGCAGTCGGTGAAAATTCTCCCGCCGCAAAAGTCCGCAACAGTGCGGCGGCAGAGTCAAAAAGCGAGGTGATGGCCAGATTATTGCGAGACTTTCGTCCACACGCGATCCATTAATTTCTGCGCTTTTTCGCCGCAAGCCTCGTTAAATTTCACCGGGACTTCGGACGGCACATTGAGTGCTTGCGAAGATTTTAATGCCTCGTCTAAGTATTGCGTGGCATCTGGAATGGCATTGGCATATGACGCAAAATTCGACAGCATGGCCATATTTTCGGGAACCATCAAAAAGTTCATAAACTTTTTCGCATTGTCCACATTTTCCGCCCCGACTGGCACCACCAAACTGTCAAACCAACCGACCACGCCTTCTTTGGGATAGGCGTAATGCAGGGGAATGCCCTCGGAGGCGCCAACATGGGTATAGCCGTCCCAGTGTGAGTGCATAATCACATCGCCATTTTTCAGGCGATCATTTTGCCCTTCGGATGAATAGGCGGTTACACAGGCTTTTTGTTTGAGCAGCAAGTCTTGCACCGCCTGCATTTCTGTCGGGTTTTCGGAGCAAAACGGCGTGCCCAAATAGAGATGCGCCAGCGTGACCACTTCGTCTGGAGATTTAAACACGCCCAATCGCCCGCACACTTCTTCGCTGGGTTCTAAAAATTCTTTTAGCGATTCGCCCTTGCCGGAATACAAGTCATGACGAAAAGCAAAAGATGCCGAGCCCATTTGATAGGGCGAGGAATATTCCTGCTCTGGATCCCATGATGGCTTACGCCATTTTGCATCCACATATTGGTAGTTTGGCATGCCAGAGACGCCGACCTTTTGCAGCAAGCCTTCTTTTACCATAATTTCCACAAAATGCTGTGACGGCACAACTAAGTCATAATTCGCTCCGCCCGCTTGCAATTTGGCCAGCAAAGTTTCATTGCTGTCATAGGTGTCCAGCACGACTTTGATGCCGGTCTCGTCCTCAAATTTTTGCAATAATTCGGGCGGCGTATAATCCGTCCAATTATAAAAATTGAGCGTGTCTTCGGCGGTGGCAGTGGGAGTGGGTTCTTTTTCAGGATTTTCCACTGGTTCAGAAGGAGTGCGACTGGGCCAGTTGTAAAAAACAAGTAAGCCAACAACAATTAAAGCGATGATGATAAGAGTTTGCTTTTTCATAATACCCTCCAAGTTGATTAAATGGATAAATACAAACGGTGTTTACATTTTTATTATATACGCATTTTTTGTGTTTTTTGTGATTACCCCGAAAAGTCGCCGCTGCGCCGCCGCGACACCAGCCAATAAGCGGTGACGAAAAAAATTGACACCAGCAAAAGCAGGGTGGAAACGGCGTTGACTTCCGGCGTTACGCCTTGTCGAATCATGCTGTAAATATACACCGGCAAGGTGGTGGAACCAGCGCCCGCCACCATTAAAGTAATGATGAAATCATCAATGGAAATGACAAAAGCCAGCATAAAACCCGATAAGATGCCGGGCGCCAACTGCGGCAGCGTTATGTGGCGAAAGGCCTGCGCCGGCGTCGCGTGCAAGTCGCAAGCCGCTTGCTCCAAAGCCGGGTCCATGCCTTCCAAGGCGGCGCGAATGGGCATAAAGGCAAAGGGAATGCAAAACACCGTGTGCGCAATGATAATGTTGCCCAATCCTAATTTGAGACCTATTTGTGTGAAAAAAATCAGCGTCGCCACGGCGGTCACAATCTCTGGCACCAGCAGCGGCAGCACAACCAAACCACCGCTGAGCGCGCGCCCGCGAAATTCGCCGCCGCGCACCAGCGCCAATGCCGCAAAAATCGCAATTAACGTCGCCAGCGGTGCCGCCGCCGTCGCCACTATCAGAGAATTAATCGCCGCCAAACGAATGTCATCATTGGCCATTACCGCGCCATACCAAGCAAAACTGAATCCTTCCCAAATCATGGCAAAACGCCCGGCATTAAAACTGTACGCCACCAAGATTCCAATCGGGGCATACAAAAATATAAAAAACACCAGCGTCCAGGGCCCAAAGCCGGGAAAGTCGGTCATGCGGCGAAAGGTTTTCATATCGTTTGCGCTTTGTTTTTGGCGGCCGCCCGCGCCTGCACCATGAGACACACCACCACCACCGCCAGCAAAACCATGGCCACAGCGGCACCAAATGGCCAGTTGCGCGCCGAGGCAAATTGTAATTGCACCAGACTTCCCAGCATCAAATGTTTGCCGCCACCCAGCAAATCGGGCGCAATAAAAGCCCCCAATGATGGCACATACACCAGAATGCAGCCGCCGATAATGCCGGGCATCGTCAGCGGGATAATCACCCGCCGCACCAAATCTCGCCGTCTTGCATACAAATCACCGCCGGCTTCCAGCAAGCGCGGATCCAATTTTTCCATGGCGGCAAAAAGCGGCAGCACCATCAGCGGCAGATAAGAATAGGTGAGCCCGACAACAATGGCAAAATTGGAATACATGAGCCCCAAAGTTTCATCGGTGGGCAGCCAGCCAAACCAGCGAAATGGCGCTTCGATCACGCCATTGCGCCCCAAAATAATAATCCACGCATAGGTGCGCACCAGCAAGTTTGTCCAAAAAGGAATGGTGACGAGAAAAATAAGAATGTTTTTGCGGGACGGGGGCTGCTGCGACATGTAATACGCCGCCGGAAAACCCACCGCCAAACACATCACCGTCGCCACCAGAGCCAGCACAATGGAGCGGCCAACAATGGATAAATAGGCGGTGGTAAATTCTAATTCATCAAATAAATTGCGCGCCCACAAAATTTGCTGATAAGCCTCAAGAGTAAAATTGGGGCGCACCCCGCCATATGTGTTGGCTTCCATTAAAGATACTGCGGCCATGATGAAAATAGGCCCCAGCATAAAAACTCCCACCACCACCCACGATGGCAAAAGCGCCCACAAACGCCATCGCTGCGTTGCGGCTGTTAGCTGAGAATTATTGCTCATCCGCTAATCTGCCAGCGCGCGCGCCGCCTCCGCAGGAAAGGACAACCGCACCGAATCGCCGGCGGCAAAACGCTGAGACAAGTGTGCGGCGGCCACGGCACGGGCAACACCGTGGGCTAATTTAACTTCATATAAAACACTGTCGCCCTGATAGGCGACTTCGGTGATGACGCCGTGTGCGGGTGCGGCATCGGTGGCTTCCAGCGTGACCCGCTCGGGGCGGATAAACAATCGCGCTTTTTCGCCGGCGCGCACGCCGCTTGCCGCTGCGACGGTTATCTCATCATCGGCAAACAAACATCGGGCAATACCGTCATCCACCGTCTGACAATCGACGAGCAGCAAATTGGCTTCGCCGATAAAGTCGGCGACATAACTGTTGGCGGGGTGTTCATACACATCTTCGGGCGTGCCGATCTGTCGGATTTTGCCTTTTTCCATAACGGCGATACGGTCGGACATGACCAGTGCTTCGTCTTGGTCGTGGGTGACCAGGACAAAAGTGATGCCGGTTTCGCGCTGCAATTTTTTCAATTCCAAGCGCATGGCTTGGCGCAATTTCAAATCCAATGCCGACAGCGGTTCATCCAGGAGCAGCACTTTGGGATGCGGCGCCAAGGCGCGCGCCAAGGCGACCCGCTGCTGTTGTCCGCCGGATAATTGTGCTGGGTGACGGTTGGCAACGTCGCTCATTTTGACCAATGCCAACATATCGGCGGTGATGCGCTGAACTTCATTTTCTGGTTTTTTGAGCCGCCGCAAACCAAAAGATACATTATCGGTAACGGTCATATGGGGGAAAAGCGCGTAATGCTGAAACACCGTATTAATTTGCCTCTGGTATGGCGGCAGCCCGGTCATATCTTCGCCAAATAAAGCCACCGTGCCGCTATCGGGTTGTTCAAAGCCGGCAATAATCCGCAACAGCGTGGTTTTGCCGCAGCCGGAGGGACCGAGCAGCGTAAAAAACTCATTGTCTTTTACGTGCAAAGAGACGCCGGCCAGGGCGTGGACATTGCCGAATGATTTATGCGCCTCGCGCACATCAATCGCAAATGCAGTTTGGTTGGTCATTGCTAAACATTCTCCCTTTTATATTTACCGTCCAATAGCGGATAAAGTAGGATTATGGCACAATATGGCGGGTGATGACAAACTGATTTAGCATCGCGGTCATTTGCCCAATTCTGTTTTATCAATGGGGCTTTTTCGCATAAAAATTAATGGTTGACTTTGCCGTTATTAAGTGATAAACTTGGTCATTATGTCAAAACAAATTCCCATCCCTCAGAAGCCCGAGTCGTTGCCACAGAACACAAACAACGGCATACTGAACCTGAACATACTTGCGCCCACCATGGGTGCTGCGATGATAGGCGCCAGTTTTGGCGGTAATTGGGGGGCGCTAATCGGTGGGGTTGCCGGCTTTTTGTTCAGCAGGTGGGTTGAAAATAAACAGCGCAAATAATCCGCACAGCGTGATTGACCCAATAATTGGCTGGTTGGTGGAGTTTAATCTCATCTTCAGTATTGCCATTATGTTGGTTTTCGCCTTTCGTTATTGGTACATCAAAGAAGAAATTATTGAAAGGTTGGGAGATTTAATCATAGTCGGCACGGGCACTTTTTCTTTCCTCCCCAGTTTATTATTTATTATTTTGGCTATCAAAAAAGATACGTCCAAGATGGTTGATGTTTTTCAAGAGTTCTCTCCATATATCGCCATCTATAGCGTAGC
>JBPCWX010000191.1:0-5395 GCA_051009095.1 Gammaproteobacteria bacterium
AAGCCGGGAAAGGAGATGCCCGTCATCAGCCGTTTGACTATACGATCTTCCAAAGAATGAAAAGCAATAACGACCAAACGCCCGCCGGCGCTCAATAAATCACAAGCCGCCGCCAACCCGCGCTGTAAATTTTCCAATTCATCGTTAACGGCAATCCGCAAGGCTTGAAAAACCAACGTCGCCGAATGCCGCCCCGGCGGGTGTCGGCGCTTGCTGGCGACAACAAGACGCGCCAATGTTGCGGTGTCCACAATCTCACCACGCCGCGCCCACAAAGCACGCGCCACCCGCCGTGCTTCTGGCTCTTCACCATATCTTCTGAATAACTGCGCCAAGCTTTGTTCATCAAGAACCGCCAGCAATTTACCCGCCGTCATCTCGGCGCGCCGATCCAAGCGCATATCCAAAGGACCGCGACAGCGAAAAGACAAGCCCCGCTCCGCGGCATCCAACTGCATGCTGGAGACGCCCAAATCAAACAGTACTCCATGCACTCGGGTGACGCCCGCCGCTTCTGCCGCTTCTTTTATGTCGGCAAAATTGCGCCGCGCAAAGATAAAACGGGGATCGGCAACCGTCGCCGCCTGCATCGCCGCATAGTCATCGCAATCCAACGCCAGCAAACAGGCATCGGGTGGCAAGCGGCGCAAAATTTCCCCGCTGTGTCCGCCGCCGCCAAAAGTCGCATCAATCCAAGCGCCACTGCCGACACCGCCGCCCAACAATGCCGACACCGCCGGCTCCAGCATGACGGCGTCGTGCTTCACAGGTTTAATTTCTCCCACACCTGGGAAAATTCTTCATCTTGCAGGCGCGACATCATATGCAATTTTTTCTGCTCCCACAATTTTGCATCCCAGATGCGAAAAGTGGCGCGCACATGAAACATGCGAATATCGCGCTCTATCGCGGCTTCCGCCCGCAATCCGCTGCTGATAAGAATGCGCCCCGCCGCATCCACCTGCATAAATTCGGCACAGCCAATCAGCAAGTCCTCCAACGTCGTATCGTGATAGCGATTAGTGTGCGCTTGCAGCTGCTCCTCAATGCGGGCAAAATGCTCGGCCGGATAAATTGCCAAACAACCATGCGGGTGCGCAGTCAGATAAAACCCATCAGGGTGCGACAATAAATGACGAAAGCGGTTAGGCACGGCCAAGCGCCCTCTTTCATCTAAACGCAATTTTGCAGTTCCGGTAGGTTTGGTTTCATTCATGTTTTGCTTCCATATTGATGACCACTTTACCATATTTTTACCATTAATAACCACATATACCCATTTTTTTACCAAAACTATGCTATTTATGTTGCGAAATATTTTGATGCCAGATAAAGACAGGGCAAAATACGGCTTTAAATAAAAGGGATTCCCGCTCATCTTTTCGCATATCATCTAAATATGTTATTATCATCGGCAGTGGCGGGCAGGGGAATTGTGGATAGTTTTTCAATTTATAATCCCTCGATTTCAAGGCATGTAGCGGCGAGCAAAGAAGGCATTATGAATAGGAGCGCATGAACAGCACGGACAATTATTCTTATGTTGCCAACTGGCGATATTGTCGGCGGGCATATGCGGCTGCCGTGCTGACTCATCCGTTCTTAGCCATCACTGGCAAAATAGCGACTTCCTTCTTTCTCAGCGGCTGCTAACCGGTGTTACTCTTTGCCGCGGCCTTTGTTGCGGGCGTTTGCATATTACAAACGCAAGCGGTTTTGCCGCCGTGGTCTGGAATTTGGGCGCTGCCTTTGCTGGCTTTGGCGGCGTGGTGGCGACAAGACCGCACCCGCCCAATACTGCTGCTTCTGCTGGCTTTGGGGTTGGGATTTTATTGGGCGGCATGGCGGGCGGATTTACGCTTAGCGCAAAAACTGCCGACAGCATTAACCTGGCAAGATATCATTGTCGAAGGCACGGTGCACGGCCTGCCCGATATTGACCAAAGACGAACGCGGTTTGATTTTGATATTACGCGGGTGGTGTCGCCGCCCATGCCTTTGTCATTGCGCGTACGGCTGAGCGATTATCATCGCCGCGGCATACCGCTCACAGTCATTGCCAACCACGCCAAATTGCAAATGATGGTGCGCATTCGCCCGCCCGTGACGCGCGCCAACCCGCATAATTTTGATTATGCCGGCTATTTATTTGGCTACGGCATTCGCGCCGTGGGTTATGTGCGCGAACGCGACAAAGTGGCGGTTTTGCAAGCGGGCGGCGGTTGGCGTGAAGAATTACGGCGGCGGGCTTTGGCACTGCCGCAAGGTGGATTGTTGACGGCACTCATTGTCGGCGACAGGTCGGGTTTGCAAAATGAGCAATGGCAGGTTTTGCAGCGCACCGGCACCGCGCATTTGCTCAGCATTTCGGGCACACACATCACTCTGGCGGCGGGCTTTGCGGCATTGCTGGTGGGTTGGCTATGGCGCCGCTGCCGCTTCACGCGTTATATGCCCGCACAAAAAGCAGCCCTTTTGGCGGCCCTCCCCGCCGCTCTGGGATATGCTTTATTGGCAGGTTTTGGGGTGCCGACACAACGCAGTTTCTTCATGTTCTTGGCGGCGGCCATAGCCTTGTTATTGGGCGGCATTTCCGCCGTCAGCCGCTCCTTGGCAATCGCGGCGTTAGTGGTCGTCATCATTGACCCGTGGGCGGTTTTATCAGCGGGCTTTTGGCTATCATTCATGCTGGCGACCGCCGTGGTGTTTGCCATAGACGGCGGCGGTGGCGATTCTGTTGACGACGCGCCCATGCTCACCACGGCACAGAGTCATCCCGGCAAATTGCAGCGGTTATGGCGAGCTTGTCGGCTCATCATCAGAGGCAAAAGAGGCGGCATGTTATGGCAGTTGCTGCGCTTGCAATTCTTGGTGTCGCTGTTTGCCGTGCCGTTGACCTTATGGTTTTTCAATCAGGCATCTTTGGTGTCGCCGCTGGCGAATGTGGTCGCCGTGCCAGTGGTGGGATTGTTAGCGTTGCCGGCGGCATTATTGGATATTTTGCTACCCGGCGACATATTGTGGCATTTTGCCGGTTGGGTGCTAAATGGCTTGTGGCATTTTTTGGAATTTTTATCGGCAAGCAATTTTGCCGCCTGGTATCCCGCCGCACCACCGTGGTGGTTATTCGCCTTGGCTTGTGCGGGCAGCGTGTGGATGATTATGCCGGCCGGCATGCCGGCGCGCTGGGCGGGTGTTTTGCCGATAGCGGCCATGTTATTTTGGCAGCAGCCATCATTGCCGCACGGAACTTTTCGCGCCACGGTGCTGGACATCGGGCAAGGCAGTGCCATGGTGGTGGAAACCGCCTCGCGGACTTTGATTTATGATGCCGGCCCGCGTTTTGCGGCGAGTGTGATTAAAGGTTTTTTACGCGGCAAAGGGTTGCAACATCTGGACCTGCTGATGATTAGCCATGATGATTATGATCACAGCGGCGGTGCGGCGGAATTATTAGCGGCATATGCGGCGCCGCTTTCTTCTTCTTTGCCGCCGTCCCATCTTGCCGTGCGCCAGGCGACCACACATCAACCCTGCACCGCGGGGCAAGCGTGGCAATGGGACGGCGTAGCTTTTGCGGTGCTACATCCCCCGCCCCAGGCGGCGGGCTTGCCGGACAATGCGATGAGCTGCGTCTTGAAAATATCCAGCGGCAAAACCGCCTTGTTATTAACCGGCGACATTCCGGGGAGCATCGAAAATGATTTAGCGGCGGCGGGCACACCGTTGCCGGCGGAAGTGTTATTAGCATCACACCATGGCAGTAATTCTTCTTCCACCGCAAAATTTTTGGCGGCAGTATCACCGCGCGCAGTATTATTCAGCATAGGGGCGAATAACCGCTATGGTCACCCAAATATTGAAGTGCTGGCGCGGGCGCGGGCAATCGGCGCAAAAATATACCGCACCGACCAGCACGGCGCCATCATCATTGACGCCGACACCCATGGCACCCGCATTCATACCTTGCGCACCGATCAGCCTCGGCGATATTGGGAAGAATAAATTTTATAATCTCTATATCCCGCCGCTTTTTGCTACGATAAAAAAGGGCGATTTATTATGCCTGTCATCATAACGGCAATCCCGTCATCATAAATTTTCCAAGATGAAAACGCGCAAAATTTGCGGCGGACAACTTCTCTGTCTTATAATAATGCCGCTTGAGACAGTAGACTCGTATTGCCGCCGCAAAAAATCATTTGCCCGGCATTAATGATTAAACACCCCGCCATGCAGCACGGCGCAACAACGTGTGAATGAAAGCCATAAAAAAATGCCAACAGCAAGCAACCTTGATAAACAGCCAAAAATGATGATTAACCATAACCCGCACCGACTCATACATAACCCGCCCAATCGCCGCAGCAGCGATGTCATCCTTTGCCGCGCCCGCCATGACCGCTGAATGCCGCTGGGCGATTTATGAAAATCGCACCCAACTCGCCTGTGCCGCCATTGCCGGCGAAAGCAAACGCAACATGACCATGAAAGACGGCACCCATATCCCGCGCCATCGCGTGTGGCGCATTCTGCCGCATGACGGCGCCCCCATGATAACAGCCGCACAAAACCACGCTGCTCAGTTGAACATAGATACACTGTGGCAAAACGCCCAAGGACAGCCCGCACGGGCAGAAGCAATCGCCGCCACCGTCCGCGCCGATGATGACATTGGACTGCTGGCCACGGTGCAAACTCTCATCGCCAACCCCGCCTATTTTCATCGCCGCGGAGAATGGTTTCATCCGGCCACCCCCGATGCTCTAAAAAAAGCAAAAATTGCCTTGCAACGTCGCGCCGCCGACAACGCCGAAGAACAAAAATTATGCGATGATATGCTCGCCGGGCGCACTCCGCCGGAGCTTGCCGCCGCCGCCGTGCAACTGCTCGCCCGCGAAGATAAAAACTCCACGGTCTTTCGCGCCGCCAAAAAAACCGCCGGCGGTGAGCAATATATCGCTGAATTATTAGTGCGTTTGGGCGTGTATGCGGACGCCCGCGCCTGTCATGAAGCCTTATTTTTTCATCATTGGCCACCCCGCCCCGCGCGCGTGCCGCCACCTTTGCCGCCACTGCCGACAGCAACCACCACCGCCTTCAGCATTGACGACGCCGGCACTTTTGAAATAGATGACGCATTCAGCATCACCCCTGACGGCAGCGCTTGGCGCATTGGCTTGCACATTGCCGTCCCCGCCTTGGGCGTGCCGCTAACGGACGATTATGCCGCCGCGCGCCTGACTTCGGTATATTCCCCAGACGCCAAATATCCCATGCTGTCGTCCGCCGAAATTGCCCGCTATTCATTACAAGCGGGTGCGGCGCGGCCGGCGCTGTCGCTATATTATCGTTTTAGTGATGACCGCGTGGAAGCATTAGAAACCACTTTGGA
>JBPCWX010000192.1:0-9164 GCA_051009095.1 Gammaproteobacteria bacterium
CGGCACGCCGGACAGTTTGTCGGCGGCTTCCGACTTTGTGCGGGTGATCCAGCGGCAGCAAAATCTTATGATTGCAAGCCCCGAAGAAATTGCTTGGCGTCATGGCTGGATTGATGATGAACAATTATTGCGATGCGCCGAACCGATGGGCAAAACCCCATATGGCAAATATTTACAGGAATTGCTGCCGGCTTAGTGCTATAATTTTGTCTTAAGGTGACCACCATGCCATTGGATAATGAAGAACAGATTAAAAGGATTTGGGACGCATTTGAACGCGAGGCGGAGGAACGTCGTAGGGCGGCGGCTGAGTTTGCCAAGGAAATGAAAGAGCTTGCGGCTGAGCGGGATAAACGCGCGGCCGAGCGGAAGGAACGCGTGGCCGAGTTGGATAAACGCACAGTTGAAAGAGATGTCCGAAGTCAAAAAAACTTGACTGATACCGAGAGGAAATCGGATGAGATATGGAGGAAATTGGACAGTGTATCCGAAAAGCATGGTGGTTATGTCAATATCGCCGGACTCATTTTGGAAGATGAGTTTTTTGCCGCACTTGGCGATAAGAAACAAGTGGGCGGCATTGTGCTGGATACGGTATGCCAGCGGTTGCGCCATCATTACGAATATGATTTGGTCGGGATTAATGGCGATGCCGTGGTGGTGGGCGAAGTTAAGCGGAATTTTCGCGCGGAAGATGTGGTGAAATTTACGGACAAGATTTTGCCTCATTTTGCCAAGGATTTTCCCCAATATGCGCACCTCAAAACTTTTGGCATGATTGCCGGCGAACACCTGATGCCAGAGGCGGAGCAAGAGGCAAAAAAACGCGGGCTTTTTATTTTGCGTCTCAGGAACAAGTCTTTGGTGGTGGGCAATGTTGAGCAGGCAAAACCGATTGGCTGATGGGCATTATCGGTCCAGTGAGAAGTTGATATAACCATGCCTCAGGCCAAACGTATTGCAGATCTGAGCGGTGTTTTGTGTGCGGTGGAAAACGGGCGGGAAGTGCCTTTTGCCATTCGCCGTGTGTATTGGCTGGACCAACTGTCGCCGCAGCACGCCCGCGGATTTCATGCTCACCGCACCTTGCTACAAGCCATGTTTTGTTTGCGCGGACGGTGCGATTTGCTTGTGGATGACGGCAAAACACGGCAAAGCACCCGCATGGACACGTCAGATAAGGGCGTGTTGATTGACAAAATGATATGGCATGAAATGCACAGCTTTTCATCCGATTGCCTGCTTTTGGTGTTGGCAAGCGATTATTATGATGAGGCTGATTATATTCGCGATTATGATGAGTTTTTGCAAGCAGTGGATAATTGATTATCCGCAGGGCAATCGTTAAATCCTTCTCTTAGCTGGACGCAAATTTTTTTCACCTCTCTTTTTTGCATATCCTGATGGCAAGGCAAAAATAAATGTTGATTACCAAACCAATAACCGCACTCAATGCCCTGCTCCCGCAGATAGGTGCGTAAAAATGTATGACGGCGTTCACAAGGCAACACAAAAGCGCCCGGAGATTCATTTTTGCCAAATATCCAACGCCCGCAGTCGGCGCCTGTTTCATCGCGGTACCATTGCCAAACCCGCCGGCGTTTGGCGATAATGTGGTGTGGGCGGCCCGATACCGCCAGTCCTTTGGGCAAGCGCTCGCCGGTTTGCGGAATAAAAGAATCCGGCGCCAGCAAAACACCGCCGCCGTCGCCAAAAAACTTTCGCAAACTTAGGACCATAAAATGCTTCCTCCTAAGGGGCATGGGACGGGCAAAAAAAGTGCCGGTGCCATATGCGTAATCTTCAACCAACACTGCCCCGGTGCGCCGGCAATGCCTTTTTAGCTCCGCCAGATGAGGATATAAAAATCCCCACTCGTGAATGACCACCACCATGCCGGTGTTTTCTTCAAACACGCGCGACCACGTTTTACCCGCTCGTTTAATGGACTCGGTTAAACAAGAAGACACATACAAACTTTGGCTGGTGGTGAAAATGGTTACCGTTTCAGCTGGACGCAAAACACGGGCAAATAATTCATCCAAAGCAAAAAGGGCGCGCTTATAGTAATGCGCATTGGGCAAAATAAGGCGGTGGCTTGTTCCTTTGCCTTGCGGCTCCATGGCAATGTCATATGATGATTCGCCGAAATTATTTCCACTCATGCTAATTTAGCCGGTGATTTTTTGCGCGTTGATAAAAATTTCTGAGCCAAGCGCCGGACAATGCTTGCTCATTTTTGCCAAACCCTCCGCCATTTGCGGCGTTAAGAATCCAGCATGCCATAAATTGCTCATCTGCTCATGGGTAAAAGGCTTAAAAGCATGCGTGCCAGCCGACAAAATGTTAAATCCGGCGCGGCGAAAAAGACGGCGAAAAGAGCGCATGTTATATATTCTTGGCTGCTGCAATCGCTGTTGTATATTGGACGGCTGAAAAACCGAATCAATCAAACCCATTTCCACGGCCAATAACCGATGAAAAGAGTGGGCGTTTGGCACACAGCCATGAACCAAGGTTTGGGGGGCGGCAAGGCGATGAGCGGCGCGGAGCATATCGTGGGGCGATGGGACTTCATGCAAAAGACCTGACAGCAAAATCACATCAAAATCGTTGGGCGATAATGATGCCGCAACCTCGGCAAAAAAGCCGCGCACCACATGAATCCGCGCCGACAAAGGATGGTGGCGTTTTACCTGTTTGGCGTTGTGAAAAAATTCCGCCGCCGGTTCCACCACGGTCCACTGCCGAAAATCGTCAACCTCCTTAAACATCGGAGCCATGCCGCAGCCAACTTCCAGTATATGCTTGCTGGTGCAGCCGCCTATTTCACGTTGGGTCATATCGCGGCGCATCGGTGCGGCATGCTCACGCTCGTAGCGGTAAAAATCAGCAAGATAGGTTTGGCTGTATTCTTCAATATTGCCGCTCATCATAAAGTCCATTCATAGGTATCATAACAAACGCCCCGCCCGCCAAAACTTTCTTTGTTAAGAATAAGTGTTTCTTGCAGCAAATGGCCGCCATCGGTGCAAGAGGTCCCCCAATCAAACCATGCTTTGTCGGCAAAGATGCGCTGCAATAAAGCATCCATTAAAAAGTCCGGCGCACACCAATCGCGCCCTTGTTCGCTGGCCGCGATATATTGGCAATGGGCGACGCGCGCGGTTTCATAAAGGAGTGCGCCCGCCAGCATGGTGTCCGCTCCAAACGCCGCAAAAACACGAATGTTGTGCGGGAATTTTCTTTTGAGTAATGCCATTTCCGAGACACTGTGCACCGCCTGGGCAGCGTGGCGTCCCGCCAAATTTTGGGCGACTAAGTTCATCAAAGGCGCAACATCTTCGCATTCGTGCAAAGTCATGCCGCCGTGTTGTCCCTTTTTAACACATGCCTTGCGCCCTTTGGAATACGGCGGACGGACACCCACCGGCAATGCGGATGAAATTTTGCGTTCCGACAACACCGCACCCACCCGAAAAAGAGCATATAAATCTTCCTCCGCCGGCAACCGATGATATATGTAAGGGACGGCTTTGTAGCGTACGCGCTCAATGCCATGCTGCCGCCAATAATTCGCCAAGCCGTCAAACAGGCTGAGCATCGCGGAGGTTTTCATCTGGTCGTCTGTCACGACCCCACCATATGTTAGGCCGCCGTGGCTATCTATCGTGCTGCCGCAACGGTTGGCCGGCAGCACCGCCCGCAAGGAGCCCTTGTTATAAAACATTAATGACGCATCATCAAAGCGGTCGGCGTGATATTCCATATAATCCCGCATAAACAAAAAAGTGCCGTTTTTGGCACTGGCGACAAAATTATCCCACGATTTTTTGTGGGCGGATGAAAATGGCACGACGTCAAACACAATCAAACATTCCGGCTAAAAAATTTATCCAACCGCCGCTCTTTGGCACTGCCCAAGGACATCCGCACCAAGGCGTTGCGAAATCTGCAAAACAGCGGATTGTTGCGGGTGGCGAGGCGATTAATAAAATTGATGCGCCGCGAGCGGCGGCGTATTGGCTCAATACGGACGCGGCGGCGTTGTTCAAACGCAGCCCAAGCACGGGCCAAGGCATCATGGTCATTGCTTGTTTGCGCCAGTGTTTGATCCAGCAAAAAAGCATCTTCCAAAGCCAAGGAAATACCTTGCCCGGTGGTGGGCAGCAAGGCATGAGCCGCATCACCAATCAGCACACACCGGCCACGACTCCATTGACTGGGAGCAGTTTCTTGAATCCAATCACCAAAAATCGGCGGGCGTAAATCGCGTAACAGTGCGGGCGCTTGCCAGCCAAAATCAGCAAACTCGCGCCGTAATACGGATTCTGCGGGCTCCGACAAAAACTGCCCGCCCGGATACAAAGCCGCATAAAAACCGCATTCATCGTCAGAGACAGGATACACACCCAAAAAAGCGCCGCGCCCCAACATTTCAACATCCCCCAGCAATGGCTTGTTCCAGTCTTTGCAGACGGCGGCACCGTAATAAAAGACCGCGTTGTGGCGAAGCACTGCATCATGATGAAATAATAATTTGCGGGTGGTTGAGTGAATGCCGTCAGAGCCGACCACTATATCAAAAGTGTCTTCTTCGCCGGCGGTGTCGCGGACGACAACATGGTTGTGGTCAGGGCGCAATTCGGCAACGGAGCGGTTGAAATGAATGCTGGTTGTGTCGCTCAGGGCGTTTTGTAAAATTTTGTGTAAGGTGCCGCGTGTCATAAAGCGCACCGCCGAGCCGTGTTTGGACGCCAGTCGACTTAAGTCAGTGCGTTTGAGTTCGCGTCCTTTTTCGTCACTGAGCAGTTGATAAGCACTTTGCCGTCCGGTGGATTCCACTTGTTCGCCTAATCCCATGTCCCACAAAACGGTGCAGCCGTTCTTCCACACACCGATTACATAGCCGCCGTCGTTAAATTGCGCCATGCTTTCCAATACTGTTACTGCGCATCCGCGCCGTCCGGCGAGCACTGCCAGGGTCAAACCAGCGATGCCGCCGCCGACAATCAGGATTTTTTTAGCGGTCATGAAAGCGCGTATTCAAACTGTTTTATAAAGATGCCGTTATAAAAGGTGGACAAATTCACTTTTTATCAAGTTATCAAAATGGTATAATAACAAAATTATCAGCCTTTTATTATGAAAAGTGTTGCGATAGCAAAATTATCAAACTATTATGAATCTTCCCCCTTCGTCTTCCGCGGTATCCAAACGCCCATTATTGTCGGTGGTGGTGACCGTTTATCAAGGAAGCAATATGTTGGAGCGTACCATCCCTGAAATTTTTTCTTCTTTGGCGACACTGCTGCCGGAGACAGACGTCGAAATAGTCGCCGTAGATGACGGTTCAACAGATAATTCATATCCTTGTTTGTTAGCCTTGCGGGAGCACTTTGCCAGCAAAATGCGAGTGATTCGTCTGACCCGTAACTTTGGCGCCATCACTGCTTTGCAGGCAGGCATAGATTATGCACGGGGAGACTGTATAACTTCCATATCGCAAGATTTGCAAGATACGCCGGCCATGGTTGCCGCCATGTTTCGGTCATGGCAAGCGGGCAGCAAAGCCAATTTTATCGTTCGCACCAGTAAGCGTGACGAATCTTTTGCTAAAAAGATGCTTGCCAATCTGTATCATCTTTTGTTTCGCCGGTATGCCATGCCAAATTATCCCGTTCACGGTTTGGGGGTGTGCTTGATGGACCGGCAAATTGCCGATGAATTGCGCACACACCGACAGCATAATATTGACCTCGCCACCTATATTTTTTCGTTGGGGTATCCTTGCAGTCTGCACCCATTTCCGCGGCCTGCACCCCAAAAGCGCAGTAATTGGACGCTGGCCAAAAACGCTAAACTGGCAATAGATAATTTTGTCAATTTTTCATATTTTCCCATTCGCCTAATGAGCGCCTTGGGTTTGACCGTCGCTACGGGCGGGTTTGTGTTTGCCTTTTATGTTTTTCTGGGCAAGTTAACTAGCTGGTATGTGATCTCTCAGCCGCCGGGTTGGGCGACTATTATCATCCTGCTCACCGTGTTGTCGGGTTTGGTGATGCTTATGCTGGGGGTTATTGGTGAGTATTTATGGCGTATTGCAGATGCCGTAAAAAACCGTCCTTTGTATGTGGTGGGCGAAATACACGAAGATTGAGGGCGGCTAGGTGCTGTGATA
Organism: Gammaproteobacteria bacterium; assembly: GCA_051009095.1. GTDB lineage: Bacteria > Pseudomonadota > Gammaproteobacteria > Tethybacterales > Persebacteraceae > Doriopsillibacter. Next base: position 6,182 of record JBPCWX010000192.1, read on the forward strand.
TAATTTTGATGATTCACAATAAATAGCATGGACAGGATGAAAACTGCAAACAAAAAGAAAACATTGCCAAAGACGCAAAAAGGAACGGTTGCCAAACCCAAATCCAAGCGCAGCGACGCGGATGAATATGGCATTCTTCCGGGGGATAACTGGGTTATAAAATTTCACAAAATCGTCCAATCTGTTGGCGGTATTGAATTTCCGCCGCACAAGTGATGGCTATTCCAGAGAATCTGGAGTTGAGATGTACATTTTCTGTGATATAATTTTAATGATTCTCAATAAGGAGCATGGACAAAATGAAAACTGCAAACAAAAAGAAAACTATGACAAGGGCGCAGGCGGGGACTGTGCGCCGCGGCACTGCTGCCAAATCCAAACGTAGTGATGCGGAATACGGTATTCTTCCGGGTGACAGTTGGCTTGTGCAGGTACGAAAGATAGCGCAGTCTGTTGGCGGCTTTGATGAGTACCTTCCGCCGCGCCGCCGGAAAGAGAAGCCATAAGCATGATTTTGCTGGATACTTGCGTAGTGTCCGAATGGATGAAGTCGAAGGAAAAATTGGATGCGGCTGCCATTGCCAAGATCGAAGATTATCCGCCCGAAAAGGTTTATATTAGTGTGATTACCGTTTATGAGATTTGGAATGGCATCATTCCTTTGGCTGAGGGTAAGCGCAAACAAGAGTTATCTGACGCCGCCGACACCATTTTAGCGAAGTTTAAGAAACGGCGTCTATCGATAGATTTTGCAACCGCAAATATTGCCGCCCATATTATGGGTGGTCGTAAGAAGTATAATGATTCTATTTGCGACATCTTGATAGCCGCTACTGCGCTGCGTCATAACTTTTGCGTATGTACCTACAATGTGCGAGATTTTAAGGGATTGACTGCTTATAAAAAAGTTTTGCCGACATTTGACCCTCGGAAAGCCCCCAAGTCCAACCCGTTTATATCGAAGCAATGAGGCACTGGGCGAAATACGCGAAGATTGAGCAACTGCGCTTTGTGTTTGCGGGTGGGCTCAATACCGCATTAACATATGTGATATATTTGCTGGCCTTGCTGCTTGTCAATCCGCAAATAGCATACACTGTGTCCTTTGTTATCGGCGTATTGACATCATATGTTTTGCATCTCAAATTAACTTTTCGTGCCACACACAACTGGCGCAAAATTGTGGCATACCCGCTTGTTTATGGCGTGCAATACTTTATCGGCCTGCTGATATTAAACACCGTTATTGCGGCCGGCATTGGTGCAGAATGGGCGCCAATATTTATTTTAGCGGTCAATGTGCCGATTGCTTTTTTACTGAGTCGGTTTATTTTGCGGCGGTTATGAACGTGATAAAATAAACAAGGCTGTCCGCAATGATGGATATTCAATATCTCAGCGATAGCGAAATTAACCGTTTTTTTTGCACTAAAATTTTTGCACCAGAATGGCAGTATGATACCTTTTCTTGACCTGCAAGCAGTAAACGCTCCTTTGCGTGAGGAACTCGCCGCCGCCAGCCGCCGCGTTATCGACTCCGGGTGGTATGTGCTGGGCGAAGAAGTTGCCGCTTTTGAGCAGGAATTTGCTCAGTATTGCGGCGCTAAACATTGCATCGGCGTTGCTAACGGTTTGGATGCGCTAACTCTTATGTTGCGTGCCGCTGTGCATTTGCAAAAACTTCGCGCCGGGGATGAAATTATTATTCCCGCCAACACCTATATCGCCACCGTTCTTGCCGCTTTGCAAGCCGGGCTTTTGCCGCGCTTAGTGGAGCCGGATGCAGACACGCATAATTTATGCCCGCGCAAAACCGCCGCCGCCATGACTCCGCAAACCCGCGCAATTATGGCGGTGCATTTATATGGACAGGCTGCACCCATGCCCGCTTTGTCGGCACTTGCTGCCGCGCGGGGCTTGCTTCTTTTTGCCGATGCCGCACAAGCGCACGGAGCGCAAAGCGGCAACCGCCCAATCAGCACCTTTGGCAGCGGGACGGCGTTTAGTTTTTATCCTGGCAAAAATTTAGGCGCCTTGGGGGACGGCGGCGCCGTGGTGTGTGATGATGATGAATTGGCAGAAAAAATACGGACGCTGCGCAATTATGGCTCGGCACGGAAATATGAAAATGACCTGCCGGGGATAAACTCGCGGCTGGATGAATTGCAAGCGGCATTGTTGCGCGTTAAGTTGCCGCGATTGGAGGCGGATAACGCGCGCCGCCGCCGTTTGGCGAAACGTTATGCCGCCGGGATTAACAATCCTTGGGTGCAAACGCCGGCTATGCCCGCCGAGGAAATGTCGCACAGTTGGCATTTGTTTGTCATTCGCAGCAAATGGCGCGATAAATTGGCGGCACACTTGCGACAGGCAGGTATTGGCACATTGATTCATTATCCTATCCCGCCGCATCGCCAAAAGGCATTTAGCGATACTTCATTGGCGACATTAAGCCTGCCGCTGAGCGAACAACTGGCGAATGAAGTGCTTAGTCTGCCTTTATCGCCAGCGCTGTCAGATGATGAGGCGAAACAAGTTATTGAAGCAGTGAACGCCTTTGGCGCGGAATAAGCAAGCAAGGCGCAAATGGTTAGCGGATATAATAAACAGTTGGTGTATAATATTTCTTTGCTATGAACATTAATGACAAAATATACGTATCGGGAGCATCCGGCATGGTTGGCGGTTCGACCGTGCGTGCCTTGCGGGAAAATGGCTTTAACAATTTGCTCACTGCGTCGCACGCCGAATTGGATTTGACCGACCAAAAAGCGGTGTTTGATTTTTTTGCCGCACATAAGCCGGATTGTCAAATTATTTGTGCGGCAATGGTGGGCGGTATTGTGGCGAATAATAACTATCCCGGTGATTTTATTGGACAAAATCTGATGATTCAAACCAATTTGCTGGAAGCGGCACGACGTTTTAATTGTGGTGTTACGGTATTTTTGGCAAGCGGCTGTATTTATCCGCGTGAGGTGGC
>JBPCWX010000193.1:0-9075 GCA_051009095.1 Gammaproteobacteria bacterium
TGCGTTTATCCGTACAAAACTGCGCTTGTTGTTTTATAATCCGCATTTATGCGTAATTCCCAAGAAAGAAAGAAACCTATGTCGCCAATACCGCATCTGCTTGTTCACCACCGCCAAGACAACGTCGGTGTGGTGGTGGTTGAGGGGCTAACTGCCGGCACCGAAATGCTGTGTGTTTGCACCGCCGATAACTCAGAATTTTTTCTCCGTGCTGTAGACGCCGCACCGTTAGGGCACAAAATTGCCCTGAGCGATTTGCTGGCCAATAGCGCAGCCCGTAAATATGGTGAAGACATTGGCGTCATAGTCGCCGATGTCGCCCAAGGCGGGCATGTTCACACTCATAATCTTAAAACCAAACGGTGGTAGAAAGTAGAAAAATGACAATGACAACTTTTTGGGGATACCGCCGTGACAATGGGCGGGTTGGCGTGCGCAATCTGGTCGCTGTTTTGCCGGTGGATGATATATCTAACGCTGCTTGTGAAGCGGTGGCGGCGCATATACACGGCACCACCGCATTGCCGCATTCATATGGCCGCTTGCAGTTTGGCGCCGATTTAGATTTGCATTTTCGCACCATTATCGGCGCGGGAAGCAATCCCAATGTCGCCGCTTGCGTGGTTATCGGCATCGAGCCGGGGTGGACTCAGCAGGTCGCTGACGGCATCGCCGCCACCGGCAAACCCGTTGCGGCTTTTGCCATTGAACAACACGGCGACATCAACACTGTTGCCGCCGCCTCACGACAAGCACAGGCTTTTGTCCACCACGCCAGCGGTTTATTGCGGGAAGAATGCGATTTATCCGCATTGTGGATCTCCACCAAATGCGGCGAGTCTGACACCACCACCGGTTTGGGCTCTTGTCCGACGGTGGGAAATATGTATGACAAACTTTTGCCAAGCGGTATTTACGGCGTTTTTGGCGAAACCTCCGAACTCACCGGGGCCGAGCATTTGTGCTGTGCGCGGGCGGCAAATGAAGAAGCGGGCGAAAAATTTATGCGCATCTTTCAAGCGTATCAAGACGAAGTGATTGAGCAGCATAAAGTATCGGATCTGTCCGAATCGCAACCGACTAAGGGCAACATAGAAGGTGGGCTTTCTACGATTGAAGAAAAGGCACTCGGTAATTTGGAAAAAATTGGGCGCCAATCGCGTTATATCGACGCATTGGGACCGGCGGAGACGCCCTCATCGGGGCCGGGATTATATTTTATGGATACATCATCGGCGGCGGCTGAGTGCGTCACGCTTATGGCGGCAGCGGGTTATGTGATTCACACCTTCCCCACCGGACAGGGGAATGTGGTGGGCAATCCTATTGCGCCAGTTATTAAAATTACCGCTAACCCGCGCACCGTCCGCACCATGTCGGAGCATATAGATTTAGATGTGTCGGGAATCTTGCGGCGCGAAATGACATTGGATGAAGCCGGTGACGCCCTCATTGACTCCATTCGCAAAACCGCCAACGGTCGTTTGACTTGTGCCGAAATTTTAGGACACCGCGAATTTGTCATGACTAAGTTATACCGCTCCGCTTAGATGGTGCCTCATATGTTTTTATCGCGGTAAAAATAGCCATAAAACAGGCTATTATATTAACCGTTTTATGGCATTGACACGGTGAATCTGTCCAGTTAAAGCAATGCTTTTCTGTTTTTAGAAATGCGCATAAGAAATTTTCAAATGAATAATTTTTATGATAAACTCATAAATTAGAAAATTTTGCCGCATTTTGTTGTAAGATAGCGAAAAATAAAACATATTGGAGATTATTGTGGACTTACGAAAACTTAAAACCATTTTGGAATTGTTTGAGGGATCAAGCCTTATCAGCGAGCTGGAAGTTAGCGAGGGCGACGACCGCATAAAACTGTCCAAGGCAGTATCATCGGCTGTTGTCGCCGCTCCCGCTTTGCCCGCGGTCTCACCTGCTGCTGAGGAGGAGGCGCCGCCGGTCCCTGCTGGCACCCCGGTGACTGCGCCTATGGTGGGCACTTTTTATCGTGCCTCTTCGCCGGAGGCGTCGCCTTTTGTGCGGGTGGGCGATTCAGTGGAAGTGGGGCAAACTTTGTGCATTATCGAAGCCATGAAATTAATGAACGAAATCCCCTCCACTGTCGCCGGAAAAGTTGTTGATATTGTAGCGAATAATGGTGCAGCCGTATCATTTGGCGATCCCCTGTTTTTGATTAAATAAATTGTTCCAAAAAATTGTCATCGCCAACCGCGGAGAAATTGCTCTTCGCATTCAACGTGCCTGCCGCGAGATGGGCATAAGCACCGTGGCGATTTATTCGCAAGCCGATTGCGAGGCTAAATATGTGCTGATGGCTGATGAAGCGGTCTGCGTGGGGCCGGCGGCGGTGGGTAAAAGTTATCTCAACAAAGCGGCGATTATTGCCGCCGCCGAAATTACCGGCGCTGATGCCATTCATCCGGGTTATGGTCTGCTTTCTGAAAACGCCGACTTTGCCGAGCAAACGCAAAAAAGCGGTTTTGTCTTTATTGGCCCTGATGCCGCAACCATCCGCACTATGGGCGATAAAATTGCGGCCAAAAAGACCGTGCATAAATTGGGGGTTAAAACCGTCCCCGGCGCCGCCGGCGCATTGCCGCAAAACAGTGAAGAGGCAACCCGCGCCGCCGCTGTTATTGGTTTTCCGCTGGTGGTCAAAGCAGCGGCCGGCGGCGGCGGACGCGGTATGCGCGTGGTGCATAATGAACTCAGCCTGCAAAATGTTATCCCGCTTTTACAACGCGAGGCGCAAATGGCTTTTGGTGATGATACGCTATATGCGGAAAAGTTTTTAGACAACCCTCGTCATATTGAAGTGCAAGTGTTGGGGGATGGAAAAAATGCGATTCACTTGGGCACGCGCGACTGCTCTTTGCAGCGGCGCAATCAAAAAATTATTGAGGAAGCGCCGGCGCCGGGCATATCACCCAAACACTTATTGTCTGTTTGTGAAGATTGCACCGCCGCTTGCCGCAAAATGAAATACCGCGGCGCTGGAACTTTTGAGTTTTTGTGGAACGGCAAGGAATTTTATTTTATTGAGATGAATACGCGCCTGCAAGTGGAGCATCCGGTAACGGAAATGATTACCGGCATTGATTTGGTGCGGGAGCAAATTTATATCGCCGCCGGCAAACCTTTGCGTCTACGGCAAAAAGATGTGCAATTTCGCGGTCACGCCTTGGAATGTCGGGTGAATGCCGAAGATGCCCACACGTTTACGCCTTCGCCCGGGCTCATCAATAAATATCATGCACCGGGCGGGACTGGGGTGCGGGTGGATTCACATGCTTATCACGGTTATGAAATGCCGCCATATTATGATTCGTTGCTGGCTAAACTGATAACCTATGGCGAAAATCGCGAGCATGCTTTTGCCCGCATGAAGAGCGCCATCAGCGAATACATTATAGAAGGCATTGCCACAAATTTGGCACTGCATAGCAAATTGCTGGATGATAAAAATTTTATCAGCGGCAATTTTGGCATTCGCTATTTGGAAGAAATGCTCAACCATCGCAGCAAGGATTGAGCCGACCCAAACAGCATTTTGTGCGGACAGAAGAGCAGGGGATAATTATTAATTCTCTTGTTATTGTTGCGGTATTTCTTAAAATAAACCGCGCACAAAATGCAAATGCTGCTTGCCCTGTTAGAATCACGCCCAAAGGAGCATTTAATGAAAACAACAATTATTGACGGCCGAACCGTCGCTGATGGAATTTTGCAAGATTGTGCGCGCCGCAGCGAAAGTATGCAGCAGCGGCATGGGCGGTCGCCCGGCTTAGCCGTAGTTATTGTCGGTGATAATGCCGCCTCGCAAGTGTATGTCCGCAACAAAGTGCGAGCTTGTGAGCGTGCCAAACTACACTCGCAAAAACATGAATTGCCTATTGATACCAGCGAAGAAGCACTCCTTAACCTTATCGCCGAACTCAATGGTGATGCTGCTGTCGACGGTATTCTGGTGCAATTACCGTTACCGTCTCATATAGATGAACGCCGTGTCCTTACTGCTATTGCGCCGCAAAAGGATGTGGATGGATTTCATCCTGAAAATTTGGGGCGGCTGGTCAGTGGTTTGCCGGCTTTGTGGCCATGCACTCCCTGCGGCTGCATGGCGCTGCTCAAACACAGCAATACGCCGATTGCCGGCCAAAATGCGGTTATTATTGGGCGCAGCAATATCGTTGGCAAACCCATGGCGCTAATGCTCATTAACGCTGGAGCCACAGTGACCGTCTGCAATTCCCAAACACCCGATTTAGCAGCCGTTACACAGCGGGCGGATATTCTTATCGCCGCTGTTGGTCGCGCCAAAATGGTCGGTGCTGAGATGGTCAAAAAGGGAGCCACCGTCATTGATGTAGGCATTAATCGCACCGCAGAAGGCATTGTTGGCGACGTAGATTATGCCGCCGTAGGTGATATTGCGGGAAAGATTACTCCAGTCCCCGGCGGCGTGGGGCCAATGACTATTGCGATGCTTATTGCCAACACTTTGCAAGCAGCCCAAGCATGAACGATATGCCGGCGCTGGCGATTGACCGAGTCTATAAAAGATATGGCAAGCAGCTGGCAGTCGACGGCGTTTCCTTTGCGGTTGCTGCCGGCGAATGTGTGGGCGTGTTGGGGCCAAACGGTGCTGGTAAATCGACTTTGCTGCGAATTTGTTTGGGCATATGTCGGCAAGAGTCAGGAACGGTGCGGCTGCTGGGATACGATATGCCGATGGAATCTTTGCTGGCAAGGCGAGCTATCGGAGTGGTGCCGCAAAAGGATACGTTAGATCCAGATTTTACCTGCGCTGAGAATTTGTGGGTGTATGCGGCATATTTTGGGTTGCCGCAAAATGATGCTTTGATCACAGAATTATTGGAATTTGCCGGCTTGTCGGGGCGGCATGATGCACCTATTACCCAGTTATCGGGCGGGATGCAACGGCGGCTGGCACTGGCGCGCGCTTTGGCGAATGACCCGCAAGTTATTTTTTTGGATGAGCCAACAACAGGATTGGACCCCCAAGCCCGCCACCTTATTTGGGAGCGGTTGCGAAATTTGCGGGCTGCCGGCAAAACCCTGCTGCTGACCACTCATTTTATGGAAGAGGCGGAACGGTTGTGCGACCGTGTTATGGTCATGGATCATGGCCTGGTCATTGCCACCGGCACGCCCGCAGATTTGGTGCGGGACAGCGTGGAGCCGGAGGTGGTGGAAGTGCATGGCACACGGGCGCGCCAATGGCTGGATCAGCGGCCGGCTTTGGTCGGTCGGCGTGAAGATTTTGGCCATTTATCCTATTGTCATATGCACAATGCCATGCCGCTGATTAATGCTTTGCGTGCCGATGAGATTCGTTTTGTGCATCGTCCGGCCAATATGGAAGATGTTTTTTTGCACTTGACCGGGCGGGAGTTACGCGAATGAATCTATATCCGCCATCGCTCAGTCGGCGCGCTTGGCGGGTGGTGCGGCGCAATTTTTTAGTTTGGCGAAAATTGCTGGGCGGCTCAGTGATAACGCATTTGGCGGACCCGATAATTTACTTTTTTGGCATCGGTTTGGGCGTAGGCTCCCTCATCGGCGATGTTAATGGCGTGTCCTATTTAGAGTTTATGGCTGGCGGCATGCTGGGTTATACGGTAATGAACAGCGCGAGTTTTGAAGGTTTATATTCGGCATTTACGCGCATGCACGTCCAAAAAACATGGGAATCGATTTTGAATGCGCCCATGGAATTGGATGATATTGTTGTGGGGGAATGGCTGTGGGCGGGGATTAAAGGGTTAATTGCTGGTGCGGCGATGCTGCTGGTTGTGTCGGTGATTGGTTTGGCATCCTATCCGCAAACAATTTTGATTGTGCCGTGTTTGACTTTGGCGGCGGCGGCGTTTGCGTCCATGGCTTTGGCGTTCAATGCGATAGCGCGAAGTTATGAATTTTTTTCGGTGTATTTCACGCTGATTATTGCGCCGATGTTTATATTATCGGGCGCATTTTTTCCGGTGGACACCATGCCGATGCCATTGCAAATAGTGTCCATGCTGCTGCCACTGAGCCATTTTATCGATTTAGCCCGTCCTTTATTGCTGGGCGAGATGCCGCCCTCCGTCTTGGTGCCTTTATCAGTTTTGCTGGCTTATACCGTTATTGGTTTGTGGGTTGCCGCTGTGCTAACCAGACGGCGTTTAGTGGATTAATGCGGGGCAATTTATGGATGAGATTAAATGGATGCCGCCGCCCCAATGCGCCGCCAGCCGCCGTCGAGCAAAAACGCGGCAGCGATAACACGGTTAATTAGCCATGCCAATCTCGCCCCTCTAAACGAAACAGCAGGCACACCGCCACACCACAAATAGCCGCCATGGCCAACACTGCCGGGGCTGCCAATTCCAATGCCTCATCTGAGGCGTATTGAAAAATTACCGTCGCCAAGGTATGAAAATCAAAGGGGCGCAAAATTAACGTCATGGGCAGCTCTTTAACGCCTTCCAAAAAAATCAACAATAATGCAATGGCCGCAGAGGGGCGCAGCAATGGCAAATGAATACGCCAAAAAATTCGCCCCGTGCCGATTCCCGATAAACGCGCCGCAGCGTCTAATTGTGGCGATATGTGCGCCATGCCAGTTTCCAAGGCGCCGGCGGCAATAATGAAAAATCGTGTCATGCACGCCGTCACCACCAAAGTTAAACCCGCCGTCAACAAGGAATAGCCCGCCCATGAAGACACCACCAAACTTAATATGAAAAACCCTTGTGCCAGCACCGTCCCCGGCAAAGCGTAGCCCATTTGAGAAAATTTTGCCACTCCCGCCAGCCATGGCCCCCGACCATTTTGCCGCTTATCCAATGCAAACATCGTCGCCGCCACCATTAACCCCGCCGCCGTTATCGACGCTAATAACAGGCTCCCGCCCAAACCATCAACAAAAGAGACACGCCATAATTCTGGCTCTGTTCTCAGTGTCAATGCCGCAAACCATCCCAGCGGCAGCACAAAACCACCTGCGGCGGGCAAAAATAACACCAGCGCGCACAATATGCCGCGCCACCCCCGCAATTTCACCGTTTGCTCGCAAGCAAAACGGCGGTCGCATAATGATGCGTATTGCCGCTGTTTTTTTCGCCCTTGCTCCTCTAACATCAACAACCCCGCGACTAATAACATCAGCACCACCGCCAAGCGGCAAGCGGCATATAAATCGCCCCGATTGAGCCATATATCATACACTGCCAAACCAATGGCGCGCACGCCGTAATGCTCGGCAATGGCAATATCATTCAAGGTTTCCATCAATGCCAAAGATACTCCCACCGCCACCGCGGGACGAGCCAAGGGCCAGGATACGCGATAACATGTTGACCAAGCCGAATGCCCCATTAAACGTGCAGCACTCTGAATATTACGAGATTGCTGTTTGAGTGCGGCGCGGGCGAACAGATAGATATAAGGATATATGGCCATTGCGGTAACCGCACAAGCACCGGTCAAACCGCGAATGGAAAACCCCATAACATCATCAAAAAAATGGGCATATGCGTATCCTGTGACATATGGCGGCAATGCCAGCGGCATAAAAAGAGCCCACACCAAAATTCGCTGACATGGAAAATTTATCATCACGGTCAACCATGCCGCCGGTAAAGCCATCACGCAAGCCAGCAACACCGAGCCGCCAACATACATAAATGTTTGCGATAAATAAACCAGCAATGCCGCCTGTGAAAGCGTCTGCCCGGCAGACTCGCCCCATATGGCGCCGCCAATTACCGCCGCCGCCGGAGCGATAAACAGCGCGATAATCCCCAGCGTTGCCAGCCGCAAGCCGGGGGCGCGCCAATGCGGTAATCGTCGCCGTGATATGGAGGCTGCCAAAGTGCCAATCATCGTATTTCAAAAACAATGATGAAGTTTGTCATATGAAACTCCGCAAGGATGATTAAAAGCCGATTTCTTCGACAATTTGTGATGCCTGCCGCCGCAAAATCTCGCCATTATGATATGACCATGGCTCGGCGTTTTGCACGGTGTGGCGATAAGGCTCCAATTCCGCAGGGTAGGGCGCATCATCACGCGCCGGAAATTCATAATTTTGTTTGGCAAATATCTGCTGCCCTTCATCACTCGCCAAAAACCGCATAAAACGCAAAGCGGCATCAGTATGCGGCGCATGTTTTGCCAATGCCATGCCGGTGATGTTAATGTGCGGCTGTGTCGGCACATTCATGCGCACTTGCTCACGTAGCCGCTGTGCCATCTCATCATCGGCGCGCGCGATGAGATTGAAATAATAATATGAATTGGCGATAGCGGCACGGCATTCGCCATTGAGCACACCTTGAATTTGTGTGCGGTCTTTGCCTTGCGGCGGACGCGCCAAGTTATTTTTGAGCCCTTGCAGCCAAGCGCGAAATTTATCTTTTCCCATTCGCCCCAGCAAGTCGGCAAACAACTCAATATTGTAAACATGCGTGGGCGGACGCAAACACACGCCGCCCCTTTGCGCCGGCGCGGCCAATGCGGCATATGAATCCAGCGGCTCAGCAACAGGTGTAAAAATTACCCGCGCCCTTTTGGTAACCGCCAACCATCTGTTTTCTGCGCCGCGATAAGCGGGGGGAATCAGCGTCAATAGCAACGGGTCAGAAATTGCCTGGGCAAAGCCGGCGCGGGCGTAACTTTCCAAAACATGGCGGTCTTTAAACAATACAACATCCGCCGGTGATGAGGCGCCTTCAACTTGCAGGCGCTGCCATAACGGACCCGATTGGGTGAACAAAACAGAAACTTTGTCGCCGGAAGAGTTCTCAAACGCCGCAATAATGGGACGCATAAAACTTTCTTGCCGGTCCGTGTATAAGTTAACCTCGCCGGCAACTGCGCCCAAGGATAACAGCAAAGCAAAAAAAGCAGTGGTGAGACGGTTTGTCATAGTATATCCTTTCTAATGAAAATGATAATCATTATCATTTTATAATAAAAACAGGAAATAGCATCAAAACATAAAAAATATTTTTTGCAATTCGCAGTTAAATTTGCAAGGGT
>JBPCWX010000194.1:0-2007 GCA_051009095.1 Gammaproteobacteria bacterium
CAAGGTTGTTTTGCCGTGGTCAACATGCCCTATTGTGCCAATATTACAATGGGGCTTGCTTCTTTCAAATTTTGCCTTATTCATTTTGTTTTCTCCATAGGTAAGACAGGTTTTAACAGATAATTATAGCATAGGATATATTTTTTCAAGTTAAAAACTATCAAACATACATTCCCTGCTGATTTTATATCTGGGGCGATTACACATTATCTGCCTATCGAGTCTTTACCCAAGATATAACTCCCCTCTGCTATACCAAAATAACCATTCTGTCAAACAAAAAATGCATTTTTTTAAGATTTTTTTTAACTATGCCAATTTCGGGGGTTAATTGATATTAATCCTCTAAGCTATTTTTTCTCACCTCGGCAAAATCGGTCATATTTAATAATTTACCATTATAAAATTTTTCTTCTAAATAATCTTTGCCTGCCTCCTTATCGGTCACGGTTGTATAAACCCCTTCGGTTTTTATCAATTTTAAGATACCTTTTTTGCTTATTTTCCCTTTATCAGTGATGGGGGATTTATAGGTTTCAATAACTTTACCATTGATTTTTACTGCGCTACATTTATAAGCAAAGGAATGGGTATTACGATTGGGTATTTGCAACAATGCCCCACCCATACCAAAAGTAATATTATCGGCTGAATACCCCATATTATCTAATATCTCTAAAATGGAAGAAATAGCCTCATAGGTAATACCATCACCCTGAACAACCCGCACATTGTTTAAAACTTTATAGCCTTTTTGATTCAAACTATGACCAAATTTTTGGTCAAGCAAATGCACACAAGAAGGTGCAACAATACAAGGATCCCCGCTATCAGGGCGTATAACAACTATAGCACCACTATCTATAATATCTTGCCGCAATGTTTCACCCCATAATCTATCGATCGCAAGATAAATATTACGGGTATCAGAAACGCACGCCACAATTGTTCCGGGTTTGGCATAAATTGAAAGAAATTTACGAAAAGCCTGTTCTTCGCTTTTTTCATCATCACCAAAGGATATAATATTGGTATGTTCGCTTGCGGGCAAAGACCGCCCGACAACCGGTGCATTATAATATTTTTGTAAAGCAATAGAGCCTTCTACCGTATCGCTGGCATCAAAATTGATAAGATGCGCCGCACCACCAAGCATCGCCGATTCATGCGATGATACACCCCTAGCACCAAAATCATGTAATTTAAAATTGATAGAATTCTCATCACCATTTTTTTCTAAATAACCTAATATCAAATTCTTAATTTTTTTTGATAGACTTGCAATACTGGTTGGATACCAGATGGCTCTTAAAATTTGTGTTTCAAAATATGATGGCAACCAATAGAATTCTGGGTCGGTATTTTCCACCGTTAACAAAACATTAGAAGATGGTAAATTGGTGCCCTCAGCCACAGATTTTATTTTTAGCGGCATAAAACCCTTATGATTTTCAATAATTTTTTCCCACCCCTGTTTAAAAAATGGTTGGCTATAGGCACGCACGAATTCTTCCGCCTCGTTCAAATCTTTTTTTGTGATAGGGTTTTTTAGATATTCCATTAAATAAATTTGCAAACCAAAAAATTGAATCAACTCACCACTGCGTGCTTCGGCATAGGAATGAACATACTCGGTATTTTCAGGATAAAGTTGCCAATGCGACATTTTATAGGCATCGGTCAAAAGAATAAGATTTTTTTCATTCATAAAATTTTTTTTAGAATTGTCGCTGTGTTATTCATTTTTTTTCCCATTTGTCAAATAAAAAATTTAATTTTTTTTATGGAAATTTTGGCGGTCGGGGATAGCGAGATAAAATATCAAAACTGGTCAAATCAAGCTGTGACCTAAAGTTATAACTTTGGCTGTTGTATAAATCAAGCCTGCTTTTTTAATTTAGCCACATAGGCTATGCGGTGGTCAGCCGTCTTACCCGTTTTAATAATATCAAAATATTTTTTCATATTTTTTTCAAACCATGCTTGGTTATACCATTCGGGTATAGG
>JBPCWX010000195.1:0-8169 GCA_051009095.1 Gammaproteobacteria bacterium
CCGTCAAAAATAGCCCCGGCTAATAACTCTTCGCCGCGCGGCATGGTGGCCCAATAATCCCAAAATTCCACATCTTCCACGCCGACTGAGAGCAATGCCTTGCCGCCCAAAATAGTGATGCCGTTGACAATTCCCCACGGCTGCCGTCCCAAATATAACGCCAAAACCGATAACCCGGCCAGTGCCGCCGCTCCCCAATATAACCGTTTTACCGCTTTTTTGTCGTTTTGCCGCTGGGGAAAAGCCAGCGTCGCCAAAGCCAAAAGCAACGCTAACAGAGAAGTTAGCATAACTCCCGCCAGCCCCCATTCGCGGTAAAAAGAAAAAGGCGCAACCGCCGGCAGTTCGCTCCAAAATGACATTTGCGATGCCGCCAACAGCGCGCCGACAACAAATAATAACAGCGACCACAGCGACAATAGGCGACCTTCGCCCAAAGCCATCATCGCGCCCGACGTGCAGGCGCCGCCCAGCTGCATGCCGATGCCAAAAATAAACCCGCCAACCAATACTCCCGCCGATAGCGGGCGAACATTGGCGGCGGCCGGAGATGCCACCCAATCGCCCACTCCCATCAACACTGCACAGGGCGCCGCCGCTAAGCCAATCCAAAGAAATTGCGCCCGCAAACCGCTGCCGCTGCCGTTGCGGGCAAAGGCGCGCCAAGTATAACTAAAACCAAAACCCGACCATAAAAACACAGCGCCAATCGCGGCGCCCACCGCGCCCAATAAAGCCCACTTCCAACCAAAGGTGAAATGCAAATGGGCGATGAATGTCGCGAATACAATCACCGCCAATAAAGACGGCAACCATAACCGCACCGCCCAAAGGTGCGGCGGATTAATTGTTAAAGTTGAACGCATGATTCATATGGATAATGCAAAAGGTGCATTATCGCATATCAAAGCGTTTTTTTATAACTTTTAAGAATTAAGGCTAATCGTTAGGCTGATAAAACAGCCAGCAATTTTTCATGCTCTGGGCGGCGAGCCGCGGACGGCGTGAGAATGGCTTTGCTGATGATTTGCCGATGAGCTTCGTCTACTGGCGGGGATGAGGAGATGAGGCGCAACACCACATCGCGGGCGCGGGCGATACTTTCGCCGAATCTTTGAATCACGGCTTCCACCGTAACATGTTCCGTGGGGTCATCCATCCAACAGTCATAATCAGTCGCTATCGCCAGCGTAGCGTAGCATAGCTGCGCTTCCAAAGCCAAAAATGCTTCAGGCACATTGGTCATGCCCACAATATCCGCTTTTACGGCGTCTCGTAAAAAGAAACTTTCGCTGCGGGTGCCCAGCCGCGGGCCTTCCACACAAACATATGTTTTATCCCGGTGCAGAGTGTGTCCGCCCGCTTGTGCCGCTGCCGCCACGGCCGCGCCCAAAGTTGGGCAGGTGGGCTGTGCCGTGGAGATATGCCCGACCAAGCCATCGCCAAAAAAAGTCCGCGCCCGTATTCCCTTGGTGTGGTCAAAATATTGCGTGGGGGCAATAAAATCACCGGGTTTAATGTCGCCGCACAAACTGCCGCAAGCCGACACCGATAAAACTTGCCGCACGCCGGCCTGTTTGAGCGCCCAAATATTGGCGCGATAATTGATTTCGGATGGCAATAGCGTGTGCGCATCACCATGGCGCGGTAAAAAAATAACCCGCTGCCCATCGTATTCCACTTCGGTCAGCGCCGCTGAGGGGCTGCCAAAAGGCGTGTCTATTTCTTGCCGATTGACAACGGACGCACCGTCCATTTGATAAAAACCAGAGCCGCCAATAATTCCTAACATTTATCATTCCTTTTTGTTTTATGACATAAAACACCGTTGCGCCGATGTTGACAGGGCATATATTGTCCCATATTTATAAGCCACATTTGTCAATTTTGCGATGATCTTCATATCCCACAAAATAGTGGTTTGCAGGCTGATAAAAACGGACGGCGTGTCAGCCGCCGCCGGTTTTACTTAAGCAGCGCCCCGCCGCAAGATGAGCCCGCGCCCGCGGTGCAGCCATAGCAATGATTATCAAAAGCAATGCCGGCTGGAATATCCGTCAGTGATTGAATATCCCATAGGGTGGCGTCCCGACCGTTGAGAGGAATATCTAACATTTGATTAAAATCACAATCATATAATTGCCCATCCCAGCCCACCGACAGCATGTCAGAACACATGACGCCAGCGGCAGCGTGAGGGTTAAAATTTTCCACCAGCAGGCGCATATAATCGTCCAATTTTTTCTCGCGCTCCAAATAATGGCGATAACGCTTGATGGGCATGTTGGTGATGGTGAAAAGGGAATTAAAGCGAATGCCATAATGCTCATTCAGCTGCTGGCGATAATCGGCTTCTAACTGCGCTTGCGGTGGCGGCAGGTGCGGGCCGACCGGGTTGTATACCAGATTTAGCACCAGCCCGCTGTCTTGCTGTCCATAGCCCAAATTATTTAACCGTTGCAGGCTTTTGATGCTTTTGTCAAAAACACCGTTGCCGCGCTGCGCTTCCACGTTTTCTGGCGTATAGCATGGCAGCGAGGCGATCACAGTGATGCCGTGGGTGGCGAGAAAATCAGGGGTGTCTTCTTGCCCCGGCTCAAAAAACACGGTGAGATTCGAGCGGTCATATACGGTTTTTCCCATACTGCGGCCGGCCATGGCCAGACGGCGAAAGTTTGGGTTGAGTTCGGGGGCGCCGCCGGTGATGTCTAAAATTTCGGTGGTTGGCGAATCGGCAAGTAGCTCAATAATGCGTGAGACGGTGTTTTCTACCATGTTATCGGGATTTTTAGGACCCGCTTCAACATGGCAATGATGACATGCCAAGTCGCATTTTTTACCGATATTAATTTGCAAAACCCGCACGTGGCTGCGGCGGATGCGCGCTTTGCGTTTGATGATAGTTTCTTCAAAGTCGGGCAATTCCGCCGGCAAGGGCATAACTTGCGGACGCAAATGTATAATCGCTTCGGCGGCATTGGATTGCTTTAACATCATAAAACCTTTCTTGTTGTGTCAGAGAGTGTAAAAACGACACAATCTCCCCTGCCCCCGATTCTAACAAAAAAATGCAACAATATATTATAAATTATCAAACGGCAACCTTAACCGCGCAATTTGCCGCCGGCATTAGGATGAGATGAGATTAAATTTTTCTTGGCGGGTATGGCTCAGAGTCGCGGGTTTTAATAAAAACAAACTAATCATGGGGCGGCAGTGGGGATAAAATATTCCGCCATCATAAAAAATAAAAATTATTTGCCCTTTGCTGTTGACGTTATTCGCACGGCGATGGGCGGACGGATTTATAATCATCATAATGAGCGAAAAAAACGGCATGGGATTTGCCCATTTACGGTTGCACAGCGAATATTCGCTAGGTGATGGTGCGGCGCGTCTTGGCGGCAATGGCGTTGTCGCGCGTGCCGCCGAATTGGGCATGTCGGCACTGGGTATTGCCGATATTGGCAATATGTTTGGCATGGTCAAATTTTTTTGCGAATGCCGTAAATATGGCATCAAGCCGATTATTGGCTGCGAGGCGCGCTTGCAGGGTGAAGACGGCGAATATGCGATGTTGTTTTTTTGCATGAATGCTGACGGTTATCAAAATCTCAACGGTCTTCTTTCGCGTGCATATGAAAATAATGGCGGCAAGCTGCAAGAGGAATGGCTAAATAACGGCAATGGCGATGGCTTGATTGCGCTGTCGGGCGGGGCGCGCGGCAATATTGGGCGCGCCCTCCAAAATGGGCGAATGGCCGATGCCCGCGCCATCGCCGACCGTTGGGCGGCACGTTTCCCCGATAGGTTTTATATGGAAGTCTGGCGTGCCGATGACCATGACCCGCTGGCCGCCACCGCCACCTGCTTGGCCGCCGAAATGAATCTGCCGGTGGTGGCCACTCATCCCGTCCAATGTGCGCGCGAAGAAGATTTGCAGATGCTGGAAGTCCGCCGCTGCATCGCCCATGGCTGGCTGCTGCGTGATAAGGAGCGGGAGAAACTTTTTACTGATAAACCCTATCTGTTAGATGAAGAGGCGATGCAAAGGCGCTTTGCCGATATGCCCGAAGCCCTTGCCAACAGCGTCGAAATTGTCAAGCGGTGCAATTTTGCCTATGCTTTGGGCAATCACTATTTGCCTAAACAACTGAGGACTCAGGAAGAATCCTCCGATGATGCCTTGCGGCGCATGGCCCTGGCGGGTTTGTCTGAGCGGTTGCAAAAAAGCGCCGCCAAACCAACGGCGGAATATGAAGAGCGGCTCAATTTTGAATTAACCGTTATTGCCGACATGGGCTTTGCCGATTATTATCTGATTGTTGCGGATTTTGTCGGTTGGGCAAAAGAAAACGGCATTCCCGTGGGTCCCGGGCGCGGCTCCGGGGCGGGGTCATTGGTTGCATATGCAGTGGATATTACCACATTGGATCCTCTTGCATATGGATTGATGTTTGAGCGGTTTTTGAATCCGGGGCGAAAATCGCTGCCCGATTTTGATATTGATTTTTGTATTGAAGGGCGCGACCGGGTGATTGATTATGTGGGGAAAAAATACGGTGCCGATCATGTTGCGCAAATCATCACTTTTGGACAGATTGGGGCGCGCAGTGCGGTGCGTGATGTTGGGCGAGTGCTGGGGTATCCATATGGACTGAGTGACCGCATCGCCCGCCTAATTCCCTATGCGCCGGATATGACTTTGGCGCGCGCCGTGGAAGAATCGCCACTGCTGAAAGATGAAATTGAACGCAACGAAGAGGTGCGTGATTTATATGAATTATCGCGGCAGGTGGAGGGATTGCCGCGCAATATCGGCACTCATGCGGGCGGCGTGCTGATTGCCCCGGCGCCGATAACGGAGTTTTGCCCTTTGTATGCCGCGGCGGACACCAACAGCATGGTGAGTCAGATGGACATGGGAGATATAGAAAAAATCGGCTTGGTTAAATTTGATTTTTTAGGGCTCAAAACGCTCACTATTCTCAATCATGCCGAACAAAGATTGCGTGCCGCCGGCCTGGCTGATTTCTCCCTGGAAAATATCTCGCTCAAAGACACTAACGTTTATCAGTTATACGCACACGGCGATATGATGGGTGTGTTTCAATGTGAATCTGAAGGCATGCGGCGGCTTATGCGGCGCTTGCGCCCCGACCGTTTGGAAGATATTATCGCGCTTTTGGCGCTGTTTCGTCCTGGTCCGATTGAGTCGGGCATGACCAATTTATATGTCAATCGCAAAAATGGCCGCGATGAAGTGTCTTATCCCCACCCCATTTTGGAAACGGCATTGAAAGAGACATATGGCGTGTTTGTGTATCAGGAGCAGGTCATGGAGGCGGCGAGGCTGCTGTCGGGTTATTCTTTGACCGAGGCGGACATGCTGCGGAAGGCGATGGGCAAGAAAAAACCCGAAGAAATGGCGGCTCAGCGCAAGCGTTTTGTGGCGGGGGCGCAAAAACATTTGACCGCGGCGCAGGCGGAAAAATTGTTTGCGGATCTGGAGACTTTTGCCGGCTATGGTTTTCCCAAAGCACACGCCGCCGCATATGCCCTCATTTCTTATCGCACGGCATATTTAAAAGTTTATCATGCGGCTGCTTTTTATGCGGCGACGATGAGCGCCGATATGGGTGATGCTGAGCGTATTTGTGATTTGGTGGATTCTGCGCATGATGCCGGACTGGTGATAGAGCAGCCGGACATTAACGTTGGGCGGCGCGATTTTTATGCCTTGGATGACAAGCGTATTGCCTATGGTTTAAAAGCGCTGAAAAGCGTGGGCGGCCAGGTGGTGGATGAAATTGTGCGAGTGCGCGGCGCTTCGCCATTTGTCAATCTGTTTGATTTTTGCCGCCGCGTGAAAGAAAGACAAATTACCCCGGCAGTTTTGGAGCAGCTGGTGTTTGCCGGCGCATTTGACAAATTGCACTCCAATCGTGCGGCGGTGCGCGAATCTTTGCCGGTGGCGGTGGAAGAGGCGTCCCGGGGTGGTGCGGGATTATTTGGCGGCGGCGCCTTGGTGGATTGTCGCGAATGGCGGGAGGAAGAGCGATTGGTCAGTGAGCATAAGGCGTTGGGTTTTCCCTTGTCGGGTTCTTTTTATAGGTTGCGTCAGGATTTTTTGGCGGATGCAGGATTGTCTTCACAGCGTTTAGCGGATGTTGGTGTCTCATCGACCTGTCGGTTGGCGGGGATTTATTGCGGCACCCGCACACCGATGGGGATGCGAAGAAAAGGGCAGGAAGCCGTTATATTGCGTGATGACAGCGCCAGTCGTTTTGAGATTGTGGTGGCGGCGAAAGATTTACAAGCTTTGGGTAAATTGGAGGAAAAGCAGGATTTGCTGATTGCCGAAGGCCGGGTGGTGGCGGGTGGGCGCAATAGTGAGATGCGGGTGTATATAGATCGTTTATATACGATGGAAAGTTTTGTCTCGGCGTGCGCCCGGCGATTGGTGGTAGGGTGTTCCGAGAGCACGCCGCCCGACAAATTGCGGGATGAATTAATGCTGGCCCGGGATGAGCAGGGGAGTTGCGAGGTGGTTTTGGATTATGCTAATTCATCGATGGGCTGTGCTGTTTCTTTGGGCGATAAATGGCGGCCGGGGATCATGTTGTGCAATCGCCTGCGCCATTCAATGCCGGGCGTGCGTGAGGTAAAAGTGGGATATTCGCGGGGCCATTGAAAAACTTCAATGGCAAAATGTGCGTCAACATTTATCCCCCATAACATCGGCGGCAAATTTCTCCGCAAGAGAAAATTTCGCTCGCCAATTATCAGTCGTTCGGGATGTTAATTGGCGGCGTTTCGGCTGGTGGTGTTTCAAAATCCGAAATTTGTGTTTGTTTCGGCTTGGCTTTTGCCCTTTGTTGCTGCCTTGTCATTTTTGTGACACTTTTATTGGCTTCTTTGCCCGCATCGCTTTCAAGCAACTCACGTTTAATAACGCCATGCTCCACAAGACGCTTAATTTCTTCCGCATCAACTTTAATGCCGGGCTTAAGCTTTTTCAATTCTTTGCGGATCGCACTAATAACAGGTTCGGTGAGGATAATCGCGCCAATGGTGTAGTGATTAACTGATTGCTTATATTCATAATAATCGTCAATCAAGTCTTTTTGCACGCCCCGCTTGCAAAGCAAAAACAATTTTTCTTGACTATCTTGCTTGCGCGGATTCAAATCCATGAAGTTAAACTTCAAAATCAATTCATTGCCCACTGCGCCATCAACCGTCACACGGTGCACTTCCCAACACAAGCCGTTTGTCAAGACGACCCATTTGACTTTCGATCGGGACGCATAATTGACAGCTTGCCTGAGATGGTTTTCTTTCAGTTCAATGCCAACCGCTTTGACTTCAATAAGGTAGTCAATGGCGCTTTCCGATTGAACGGCAAGGTCGCAAAAAGTGCTTTGGATTGCATACTCTCGCGTAATGTCAGAGTACCTGTCAAAGCCAAAAACTTGCTCAAGAATATCGGCAACAATCGCTACGGTGTCATATTCATTAATATCGCGCTCACGCGCTTGCTCAAGAACTTTTTTAAATTTGGGAATCGCCACGGTGAGGCGCTTCGCAACAATAGGGGGAATATTCATTTTATTTTTCCTTTCGCCATAAGTATATCATATTTTTGTTTATCAGTGCCGGTGGGCATTTTAACTTGAACCTGCAGATCCCGCAACGCTCCGCTGTCACCGTGTTAGCCCGGAGCATTATTGGGCGGCATGGACAATAATGCGGGCAAACCGCCGCTTACCGGCTTGCACTACCCATTCGCCGGGGGATAATTGATGACCACTGTCAAGGATAACGTTGCCGTTGACTTTTACGCCGCCTTGCAAAATTAATCGCTTGGCCAGGGATGAACTGTCAGTCAATCCCGCCTCTTTGAGCAAATAAAAAAGCGGCGGGGATAATTTGTCGGTAGCGGCGGCGATGCTAAATTGCGGCATATCGGCTGGTGTTTCGCCGTGGACAAACCGTTTATCGAACTCTGCGGCTGCTGTTTGCGCCGCCGCTTGGCCCTGGTAGCGGGTGGTCAATTCCAAGGCCAGCATCTTTTTGTCGAGCATCGGATTTTTGCCTTGCTCGGCAGCGGTGCGCATGGCGATAATGTCATCGGCGGATTGAGTTGATAATAATTCATAATAGCGC
>JBPCWX010000196.1:0-2465 GCA_051009095.1 Gammaproteobacteria bacterium
ATCATCAACCCAATCAAGTTCTGCACCTTCCATATAGGCCAGCGACATATCATCAACCAGCACCGTGACACCATCACGGCTGAATATGTGGTCACCATTATTGGGCGCGTTGGCGGCATCGTTTTGGCTGGACGATTCCTTATCTATAGAAAACACATAGGAGAAACCCGAACAGCCGCCGCCTTGCACAGCTACCCGCAAATTTGTGCCACCTTCGGCGGCCAAAATTTTGCCAATTTGCACGGCGGCAGATTTGGTAATTGTTAATTGCGTCATAAATTAAAAATAAGCCGCATTGCATCTGCTTTCAAGCTATCTTTTGGGGATAACAATAATGCTAGCCATAAGGAACAAATCGGGCGATAGCGAAAGCGAGCCCTGCAACTGATACAACCACAAGGAAAGCCGACCGCCAAAAAGTTGTTTTCAATGCTTCAATATCAGTTTTGGTGGCCAAATGGTCAACTTTTTCTTCTAGCCGAGCCAATCTTTCACCAACATTACCGCCGCCACCATTGCCGCCGGGTCTATCGGCAGGCCGCTTGGGTTCTTCCTTATCAACGACTTTTAGTTCATTACTCATCTTCAAGCCACTCCCAGAGGTCGCCTTTGGTGTGGCCAGAATATGCTGAATTTAATTTGAAAACTGCACCGCTAATATCTTTATCGTCACCCTTTATTCCAATTTTCTCACAAATTGTGCCAGTGGTGTCTTCAGAACGAACAATATATACGCCATTGGCGGAATGGTAAGGGTAGCTCTCCGCATATATTTTTTTAATGCGCGCTCCCACATCATCTGATGGCTCATCAATAATAATCATGAATAATGCCACAGCAAATCTCCTTTTCCTATCGGCACATGGCCATTATAAAGCCATTACTAAGAACTTATAGATTGCTCATTCCAAATGGCAACATTTTTTAGCAAAAAACAAAGCGATTTGTGTTCGTAATTGGCCTAATTTTGTAAGTATCATTATAACATATTGCAAGAGGTGGGTGGAAAAAATAAAAATCCCTTGTCAAATTGGTTCTATAAGCGTCATCTTTATATTATGAAATTGATAGAACAAAAAACGCCGCCCAGTGTGGCGCAAATGGATTTGTTATTAGAAGCCGACTCTGATGCCAGCAAAGTGCAAGCCTATCTTAAAAAATCTACGCTTTATGTGAGTGATGAGGGCGATGGGTTGGTGGTGGCGATGCCGCTTGATGATGATAATCTATGGGAAATTAAAAATATCGTTTTAAGTGAGGCGGCGCGAGGCAAGGGCAAAGGTAAAAAACTATTGCAAGCAAGTTTGCAGCTATTGACCGCACAAGGAGCGCAGGCAGTAGAGATTGGCACGGGCAATTCCAGCTGGCACCAGTTGGCATTATACCAAAAAATGGGGTTTCGCATTATTGCCGTCTGGCCGAATTTTTTTGCTGATTATCCCGAACCTATTATTGAGAATGGCATTATTTGTCGGGATATGGTGCGTTTGCGCTGGACAAAAACCAACATTTAATCTTTTATTTTTTCAAAATAACTTTACAAGCAGACTCATGAACAAAAATTTTCAAACACAGCAAACAGCCATCTATCATGCGCCTTATGCCAGCCAGCCAAGCCAATCGCGTGGGCGGCACTATGACGAACCCGCCAGCCGCACCCGCACACCCTTTCAACGCGACCGCGACCGCATTTTACATGCCAGCGCGTTTCGCCGTCTAAAACATAAAACGCAAGTATTTTTGGCACATGTTGGCGATAATTATCGCACCCGCTTAACCCATTCGCTAGAGGTTGCGCAGGTAAGCCGCTCTATTGCGCGGGAATTGGCACTGGATGAAGATTTAACCGAAACATTGGCACTGGTGCATGATTTAGGGCATACGCCTTTTGGTCATGCGGGCGAAGCCGCGCTTCAAATTTGCATGGCAGATTATGGCGGCTTTGACCATAATGCCCAAACTCTGCGCATTGTTACACAGCTAGAAAAACATTATATTGGTTTTGATGGGCTCAATATGACATGGGAAACTTTGGAAGGATTGGTGAAGCATAATGGGCCATTGCTCACCAATGACACCAAACTAGGTGATTTGCCTTTTGCCATACAGGAGCAAGAAAAATATGGGCAAAATTTATGCCTTGATATATGGCCATCTTTAGAGGCACAAGTGGCCGCATTGGCCGATGATATTGCTTATAATAATCACGATATTGATGATGGGTTACGCACTGGGCTTATCACCCTTAAAAATTTGCATGAGCTGAGTTTGACGGGCGAAATTTTACACGCCATTCATAAACAACATGGCGAACAGCCAAACAAATTGACGCGGCACGAATTGGTGCGGCGATTGATTTCGCGGATGATTGACGATGTTGTGGCCGAAATTCGCCATAATCTTGAGGCGCATGACCTTACAAGTGCTGATGCGGTGCGCGGCTTTGGCCAAGCCGTTGCCAAATT
>JBPCWX010000197.1:0-3984 GCA_051009095.1 Gammaproteobacteria bacterium
GGTAGGGCGTCAAAATGTAAAAGGGCGTTATCGGGCATATATTTTCTTTCTGGTGGTGGTGCTTGATTTATAATACTCAGTTACGCGCCTTTAGCTCAGTGGATAGAGTATTGGCCTCCGAAGCCAAGGGTCAGAGGTTCGAATCCTCTAAGGCGCGCCATGGTATTTTACCGCATCTCTAAGCGATACAGTGCAGAGGGTCGATGGTTATCCGCGCTTATCCCGCTAACCCGCCCAAACTTTATTTTGGGCGGCATCATAATTGCCGTCCAATTCCTCCGCTAATAAAAGCAATGCCGATAAACGGCGGATAATGTGCGCAAAGGTCAGCACTTCATCTTCCGTCAAGGCGCGCCCTAACACTTTATCCGCCCGATAGGATAGCCATTTTTTTGCCACTGGAAAACCGCCTATGCAATATTCCCAAGCCCGACTCGGCACATTATCCCAATATGCGCCATCGTTCAAATACACCCGCAAAGGTATGCCCAAAGCCGCAAATTTTTGCGCCTCCGCCGATTTCCATTGACTGTTTTCTGTCTTGCCTATGCCCGGATACACTTTGCCTTTGCCGTCCCGATGGCCCCAATAATCCGCCGCTTGTAAATTTTTCATATCGCCGAGGGGCGTTGCCAATTCGTTTATGATGAAAGGGTCATCTGCGGGATTCGTCATGCTCAGCAAATTTTTTATGCGCGCGCCAAGTGCCGCCGATTGCTCCAAAATTTCGCGGTTTTGGGGCAGGGGAATGCGTGGCCAATCTATTTTTAATCCGTCCGCATTGTCGCTCTGATATTTGGCTGAATAGCCAATCGCCAAGGCATGAAGCCAGATTATTTCCGCCGCTTGTGAATCGTGGTCGGGTTCCGCAAAACCTAAGTCGGCTAAATATTTCCGCGCTTGTTTGGATAAATTGGCGCGAAAAATTTTGTCCATTAATTTACCGTCTTGGTAAATAGTTTTAATGGGAAAATGTCTTGCCGCTCCCGAAACTACGCTGTAATCGGAAACCAATGTCGAAGCGATTAACGGTGCCCCTTCTGGTGTAATTTTGCATGAATTTCTGGCAATAATAAACCAGTTGTTTTCTGCGGTTGCCAGCAATTTAGGCGATGGGCGAGAAAACAAAGGAGCCATTTCCTTGTCTAAATAAGCAACGCGCATATCAAAAGGCTTAAAAGGATACTGCGTTATATGTTGACGGTTGACAGACAGGGTTTTATTTGCCACTTTACCGAGCAAAGATTTTCTTGCTTTAGTGGCATCAAATTCCCCTGAAGTTTTCATAAATCGCTCTTCTTTGGCATGCACTTCATCATTAGACACGCTTGGATTTAAATAACAAGAAATGGCATTAATCATATTTTCCACCTCATCGGCATGGCGAATTAATGACATGCCGCGCCGCTCAATAGGACCATTGTAAACATCAACTCCAATAGATTCTAGACTGGGCCATGACAAATAATCCTTACTCACAATGTTGGGGTAAAAAGAAAATTTATTCCATTCTTGCGGGTTGGCGATTTCATATTGCCCATCAAAATCGGGCGCGTCCAGACTGTTTAATAATTGCGCCCGTCTCTCGGCGGCATCCCCGGCGTCCAAATCGTTGCGATAGCGTACCAGTGCGGGTTTGTTGCCGCCAAGTTTGGCTGCCAAAGCGATAACAATGCCTTGCCGAATCCCCGGCGATATGCCGCGCATGGCAAAAATCGTATTGCTGGAACTTCCATCGGGGGCGCGCTCTGTGATGTTGCGGTTGCCGTGCATGTTTTCAATCCATAACTGGTCAAAATTTTTCAACAGGCTCTGACGCATGACGACAAAAGACGGCTCGCAAGTGTATGAGTAATTGGAGATAAAAGACACAATACCGCGTCCCGTTTTATTTATCCGATTTTCCGCCATGCGAAAAAAGCGCAAATATAAATCATCCAAATTAAATCTTCTGATGTTCCATCGGTGAATCAAGCCCTCTTTATAGGGGGCGACGAGATTGTCCTCTGCGGCGGGACTCACGCCAGCAAAAGCATTGTACGGCGGGTTGCCGATGATAACCAAAATCGGCTGCTCGCGTTTAACTTTATTGGCGGCATCCCGCTCCTCGCCCAGCCCGGCAATGTTTAAGGTCATCTGTTTTTCGGGCGCATCCCAGTTGGTCAGTGAATTGGTTAAATAAATTGCCGCCCGCTCACCGTCCGCCAAAGGCGCGCCGATCTTTTTGAGCAATGCGCCAATCTGCCAATGCGCCACAATATATGATGACGGCAATATCTCAAAACTAAAAATTCTCCGCATCGCCGCGTTTTTAACTTCTTGCGCCGACAATGCGCCATCGCCGCGATCTTCGCAGGTCTGCTGAATGCGGCGCAAAATTTCCGCCACAAATGCCCCCGTGCCGCCACAAGGATCCAGCACGCGGACATTATCCGCCGCCAAACCATCGGAGATTCCTAACTCATTGCGCAAAACACGGTCGGCGCGTTCCACCATATAGCGGACAATTTCGGGGGGGGTATACCAGACGCCCATTTCTCTGCGCAAGGCTGGGTCAAACTGCGCCAAAAAAGGCTCATAAAAATGTTGAATGGCGAGGTTGGTGTCCATGCCGCCCAGCACTTTGTCTTTGTTGCTGACGCGGTTTAATGCCGCGGTTGCGCCGTCCAATAATCGCTCAAATCCGGAGCGGCTAAAATCGGGCGACATAATGGCGTGGAATAATGCGCCCACCACCGGCGTTTTTATAAGGTAAGACGCGCTGCGCCAATCAAAATGTTTATCCGTTTCCAGCCACGCCGCAAACAGACCATAAAAAATTGTTTGCGCCAGCGTGGAATGAAAAAAATGCTTACCCTGAGCATCATCAAATTTCATACTGAGGGCGTTTTCCAAGTCATTGCGCAAGTTTTCCGCCAGCGGTTTATGTTCCAATAAAAACAGGGCTTCGCGGGCAAAAGACGCCAAAATGCGGGCGATGTCTTGTGCCGATTCAATCGGGGCGTCATGCTCCATAGCCCGCCGTAAAAATTCACTCAGCGCAGTGCCATGTTGGGCGGCAGCCTTTTGCGGCGATTGGGTCATATCCCAAAATTCCTCGTGGCTTTGTGCCATCTCATATTCGGCGATGATTTTTAGGGCGTTATTCTCGCCATCTTGCGCCAACAGGCAAAATTGCCAATAATTGGTTGCCAGCACGGTGCCGTAGCCGGCGGCATATTTGCGGGTTTGCTCGGAGTGGATGAGGTCGGTCATCGGATGATCGGGCTTTTTAACTTCCACCACGCCGCGCCCCGGTTTTTCGTTATGGCTGGTTTTATTGCGCCGCAACTGTTCACCCGTAAACAAGCCATAATCGGGCATACCGCAGCCGAGGTCTTTTAATTGAGAAATGGCGTTGACTTTGGGTTTCAGTTCGCCCCCGATGGCGTTTAATAATTTTGCCAAAGCGGGATAGTGAGAAGTTTCCGCGGTGCCGTGTGGTCGTACGGCGTGCAATTCGCGCAAATATTCTGCCACAAATTTTTGGGTGTTGGTCATTGGCGGATTGTACCAATTATTTGGGCTGCACCGATAAACGGACGGTGCGAATCATGGCGAAATCATTTTTTACGGCGGCGGTCAAAGAGGGCAGCAGCTGCCGCAAGCGCGCGGCATCGGCGGGAGAGTCCGCCGCCAGAAGTAATTCATCAGACAGCGACAATACCCGCCAATGGGTGCCGCCATCGCCGCGCTTGACGATAAAATCGCCGATCATTTTTTCCACTTGGTCAATAAGCGCGGCTTTTTGCCGATGCTGCTGAAATTCGCTGTCGGCGAGTATTTGGGCAAGAATTTTCATGGTCATTTATCCCGGGCGTGAACTCATCTGCGACGGTAGATAAGTTGCCAGCTCTGGAACAATCCATAAGATGCCAACCATCGCCGCCATGAGCAAAAACATCGGCAATGCCGCCCGCGATAAATATAATATCTGGTGTTTGG
>JBPCWX010000198.1:0-2964 GCA_051009095.1 Gammaproteobacteria bacterium
CGCCGCCAGCTTTATGAATATCTGGGTGCATATGGCAAAATCACCGCTTGGCCTGCCGCCAAACCCCGCCCGCGCCGATGATTTGCAAGAGCAAATGCAGGCCGGGCTGGATTATATTGATAATTTGTTGGGCGATGGGCGGGGGTTTTTATGTGGCGACCGCCCCACCCTTGCCGACTGCACTTTGGCGGCGGCACTGCAATTTGTGCGCTTTACCAAACTGGATATTATCGGCAACCGCCCGCATATCCACCAATGGGACAAAACCTACCGCCAACGCCCCGAAGTCAGCGATGTAATTAAGTGGTGAGATGGAAAATAATCTCGTATGGCCATAACATGTGATAGTATGGTTCATATCCAAGTAAGGTCTATAATGGAAGATGTAAAAGCCAACTTTATCAAAAAATTACGTGATTTTTCTGCGTCTCTAGAAGATTTTGTTTCATATAATGGCGGTGATTGGTCTATTAAGGGTTTCTTAGATGCAAACAAAAATATCTACACTATTTCATCCGACACAAAAATAATTTCAAAAATTTTAGAAATTCAGCTCTTTCCTAAATTTTTAGAGTTTGCAAATAAAATCGGCTATGAGATTATACTTGCCGAAAAACAAAATTGGTATCCAGATATTACGTTTGTGAAAAAATCCGATTCATCTATAAAATTCGCTGTGGACATAAAGACAACATATCGCCTTGAAGATTACCCAGAGTTCTGTAATGGATTCACGCTAGGGT
The DNA here is from genome assembly GCA_051009095.1 of Gammaproteobacteria bacterium. GTDB lineage: Bacteria > Pseudomonadota > Gammaproteobacteria > Tethybacterales > Persebacteraceae > Doriopsillibacter. Next base: position 744 of record JBPCWX010000198.1, read on the forward strand.
CGCATGGAGAATATTTCAGGAATCGTAATAGCAAAAAAAATATTCAATTTCCTTATGGCGATTATCTTGCGCATATCTCACTTGGAATAATCTACACCAGAACTATGCCTCCATTTGTACGCGAAACAAAAACCTACAATATTGACGATATTCATTCAATTAAATCCGTAATCAAAAATCTTCTTTTCTTTGTCCAAGAAAAATGGAAATTATCAAGTGACCGCAGTGGCAGTGGAAACACAGCCAATATCGGAAGTATTAATTATATTCCCGACATGATAACTGGTAATGGCGTATTCGTAAATGTGGGGGAGGCGATATTTGATGAATATTGGATAAATCAAGGTGTTCTTCAAGTTCCAAACCCTAAAAAAACTGGCGAATATAAAAAACTTACAAAACTCTCGGAGTATATTGAATTTAAGGGAATGAATCTTGAGGATATCAATCCGCCTAAATCTAAACGAAAGTCGAAAAAAACTTGACCATAGTTCCACCAATAAAATCTCAAGGCATAAAAACAAAACTCGCATCATGGATTCGAGATTGCTCAAATCATGCTGACTATGACCGCTGGGTAGAACCATTCGCTGGAACTGGAGTTGTTGCTTTCAACATACAACCAAAATCAGCCTTATTGTGCGACAGCAACCCTCACTTGGTGACTTTTTATAAAGCTGTCCAAGACAAGTATATATCTAGAGAACGCGCAAGGTCCTATTTAACGAAGGAAGGCCAAAAGTTACTTGAAAGCGAGGGCGACCATTATTATTTTATACGAGATAAATTTAATCAATATGGAGACCCTTTAGATTTTCTTTTTCTGAGCAGGTCATGCTTCAATGGAATGATGCGTTTCAACAAAAGTGGGGGATTCAATGTCCCATTCTGCAAAAAACCACGCAGATATGCAAAATCTCTTATAACCAAAATTTGCAATCAAATTGATGCTGTTTCATTCATTATTGAAAGAGGGGATTATACATTTAAGAATCAGGATTTTCCCAAAACCCTAAATGAAGCGGGTGATAAAGACATCATATATTGTGACCCCCCATATATTGGAAGACATGTAGATTATTTTGATTCGTGGTCAGAGAATGACGAGTTACAACTGAAGAACCTTTTGGAAGCTTCAGGTGCAAATTTTATTTTATCAACATGGCTACAAAATAAATACAGACGCAATGAGCGCGTTTTTTCTACATGGAAAAATTGTGCAATTATGGCTAAAGAGCATTTTTACCATGTGGGCGCGAGTGAAACCAACAGAAGCGCAATGACTGAAGCCCTTCTTACAAATTTTAGCACCCCGCAATCATTGCTGGTAGAAAATTTTGATACTTCTGAGTCTGCATTTCTTAAAAATTCTCTAAAAAACAAAGAGACTACAATTAAAGAGCAAGCCTTGAAAAATAAAACCTACCACAATTTATTCACTGAAGATGAACTTGCGGCATGCAAAAACCGTCTTGACAACCTCAAATAGGCGCAGGAGGAAAATAAATAACGTCCAGCCGCCATTTAATTTTATAGTTTGATTTATACGCTTCTTTTTCTTTCTAAACGTCGTTCACATTTTTTGAGTTCATTTTCATCAAATAAAGGATGCCATTTCTTATTGTCCAAAATCTGTGCCTCAAGAGTCAAATCCAATCTCTCCTTTTCTGCAAGTTTCCCATAAGTGCTACTGATTTTGTTATTGATTAATGTTTTAGCGGTTTTTTGTCCCCCCTGTTCATCCAACATCTGGCGAAATTTTGTTGGATTATGATTTATTCCTTCATAAACCATATCCGCAACTTCATACATAGCCTGCGTAAATTCTTGTTTTAATTTTTCCATCTGAGTTCTCCTATTCTTATTATTTTGAACCTGATTATTTAATATAAACTTTGATAATGCCGAAGTCGGTCATTACTTCGTCCACCTTGTCTTGTTGTAGCTGGGTGCATAGCCAATTATGCTCGGCTTGGGTAATTTCAACCGTGTCCATCATATCACCGCGTTGAAAAGCGGTTTCTACTAGTTTGTTAATTTTGTTCACCACGCAGGGCATCAGATTACAACTTTCTCATAGGGTGGTGCCGCCAAATGGTGCCTCCCAAATGGTGCCCAGGGGCGGAATTGAACCACCGACACGCGGATTTTCAGTCCGCTGCTCTACCAACTGAGCTACCTGGGCCTCACTATATGCGGCTTATGCGGCTTGCACCAACAT